>JACMQP010000093.1 GCA_014376915.1 Ramlibacter sp. | reverse complement strand
GCTTCGCCGCCAAACTTGGCCGCCAGCACCGAGGTGATCGCCGCCGTCAGCGTGGTCTTGCCGTGGTCCACGTGGCCGATCGTGCCCACGTTGACGTGCGGCTTGGTCCGCTCGAATTTTCCTTTTGCCATTTTTCGACTCCGAAAAAGTAACCGATCAACAAAACTGGTGCCCTTTGCGGGAATCGGACCCGCGACCTCCCCCTTACCAAGGGGGTGCTCTACCACTGAGCCAAAAGGGCGAATTCCTTGTTCGCCGTGCAAACATTTCGCCATGACTGTCCTGGCGGTTCGTGGAGCGGGAGACGGGAATCGAACCCGCGTCATTAGCTTGGAAGACTAGGGTTCTACCATTGAACTACTCCCGCAAACGGGGGGTGATTCTGTCAACCCTCGCAGGCTTTCCACAGCTCTACACAAATCGCTTCTAACAATCGCCAACCCTCAAAAAAAGGCTTGGTGGAGGAGGCTGGATTCGAACCAGCGTAGGCGTAAGCCAACAGATTTACAGTCTGCCCCCTTTAGCCACTCGGGCACCCCTCCGGCGAACCTCGAAATATACCATGGTTTCGAAGCTCCGGCCAGCCGGCTGCGGGCCGAAGACCGTCAGTCGTCGCCCGCCACAGCCTGGACGCCATGGGAAGCTGACGCATGCTTGTCAGCGGCTCCGCCAAAGCGCTGGAGGCGGGCGCCGATCCACGCGACGCCGCCCGCGATTCTCGGGCCCGGATCTGGCACCAGGTCTCCGCCCGCAGGCACCACGGGGTCCCTCCATCAACGCTTCGCTTCCACGCTCGGGAGAAGGTTTCCTCAAGAGCTAGCGCCCACCAACGTTGAAGCGAATGCAATGCGCAGCCGGTTCTTTGGAGCGGCTCACAGGACGTCGTGGTGGCCGCGCGCGGCCAGCCATTCGGCCGCCGCCGTGAAATGGCCGGAGCCCAGGAACGGCAGCGGCGGCCTGCTGGCCGAGAGCGGCGAGGGATGATTGGCCTGCAGCACCAGGGCCTGCCGGCCATGCCGTGAAGCGGTCCGCTCGATCAACCCAGCCTTGGCCTGCGCTTGCGCTCCCCACAGCAGGTAGACGCAGGGCGACGCGGACCTGGCCACTTCCTCGAGCAGCGCGTCGGTGAGCGTTTCCCAGCCCTTCTTCGCGTGGCTACCGGGCTGGCCGTCTTCGACCGTGAGGCTGGTGTTCAGCAGCAGCACGCCGCGCCGCGCCCACTCCACCAGCGAACCATGTTCGGGCAGCGGCTCCTGCGCCGAGGCTCGCCGCTCCTTGAAGATGTTGCGCAGCGAGGGCGGCAAGCGCACGCCTGGCGCTACCGAAAACGCGAGGCCCTCCGCCTGGCCGGCGCCGTGGTACGGGTCCTGGCCGAGGATCACGGCGCGAACGCTGTGCAAGGGCGTCAGCTCCAGCGCGCGAAAGGGCTGCGGCGGATAGATCGTGGCGCCGGCCGCAAGCCGCGCCCCGATGAAGTCGCGCAGCTGCGCGCCCTCGAAGCTCGCCAGGAAGGCGTCGACCACCGGCTTCCAGTCGGCGGCGACTGGCCAATGCCCGGCATCCCAGCGCACCAGGCGCGCTTGCGCCCCGCCCTGCAATTCCAGCTCTGCCTGCGATCCGCTGGCCGCTGCCGCCATCAGCTGCCGAACAGCTCGGCCAACGCCCGGCCGGGGTCGTCGGCGCACATGAACGCCTCGCCGACCAGGAAAGCATGGACGCCTACGTCGCGCATCTTCTCCACGTCCGCCGGCGTACGGATGCCGGACTCGGTGACCAGCACGCGATCGACCGGAACTTCCTTGCGCAGCGCCAGCGTGGTGTCCAGCGACACCTCGAAGCTACGCAGGTTGCGGTTGTTGATGCCGATCAGGGGCGTCCTGAGCTTAAGCGCGCGCTGCAGCTCCGCAGCGTCGTGCACTTCGACCAGCACCGCCATGTCCAGGCTGCGCGCGATCGTCTCCATCTCGGCCATTTGCGCGTCGTCCAGGCAGGCGGCGATCAGCAGGATGCAGTCCGCGCCCATCACGCGCGACTCGTAAATCTGGTACGGGTCGACCATGAAATCCTTGCGCAGCACCGGCAGGTCGCAAGAGGCGCGCGCCTGCTTCAGGAAATCCGGCTCGCCCTGGAAGAACTGGCGGTCGGTCAGCACCGACAGGCAGGCGGCGCTGGTCTTGCCGTCGCCGTCGGCATAGCTTTGCGCGATGTCTGCGGGGATGAATTCCTCGCGCAACACGCCCTTGCTGGGACTGGCCTTCTTGATTTCGGCGATCACCGCGCTCTGGCCCGCGCCGATCTTGCTGCGCAGAGCGCCCACGAAGTCGCGCGTCAGCACCCGGCTCTCGGCGTCGGCGCGCATGGCAGGCAAGGGCTTGCGGTTGATCGCCGCGGCGATCTCCTGGCGCTTGACGGCAACGATCTTGTCGAGAATGTCGCTCATCGCTTCAGGCTCCCAGCGTCTTCGACACCGCGATCAGCTGTTCCAGCTTGGCCTTGGCCGCACCCGATTCGACCACGGCGCGGGCCTTGTCGATCCCGGCCTTCATCGTCGGCGCCACGTCGGCAGCGTAGAGCGCGACGCCGGCGTTGAGGGTCGCGATATCGCGCGCCGCTCCAAGCTGGTTGTCCAGAACGCCCAGCAACATCGCCCTGGATTGTTCGGGGGTTTCGACCTTGAGGGCTCGGTTGCTCGCCATCGCCATGCCGAAATCCTCCGGATGAATCTCGTATTCGCTGATCACGCCGTTCTTCAGCTCGCCGACCATCGTCGTCGCGCCCAGGCTGACCTCGTCCATGCCGTCGCGTCCATAGACCACCACCGCATGCTCGGCGCCGAGCCGCTGCAGCGCCCGCACCTGGATGCCGACCAGGTCCGGATGGAACACGCCCATCAGGATATTGGGAGCATCGGCCGGATTGGTGAGCGGCCCCAGGATGTTGAAGATGGTCCGCACTCCGAGCTCCTTGCGGATCGGCGCGACGTTCTTCATCGCCGGATGGTGGTTGGGCGCGAACATGAAGCCGATGCCGACCTGCTCAATGGACTTCGCGATCGCCTCGGGCGAGAGGTTGATGTTCAGTCCGAGGCTTTCCAGCACGTCGGCGCTGCCGCTCTTGCTGGAGACGCTGCGCCCGCCATGCTTGCTGACCTTGGCGCCGGCGGCGGCGGCGATGAACATCGAGCAGGTGGAGATGTTGAAGGTATGCGATCCGTCGCCGCCCGTGCCGACGATGTCGACCAGGTGGGTCTTGTCCGCAACGTGGACCTTGGTCGAGAACTCGCGCATCACCTGGGCCGCGGCCGTGATCTCGCCGATGGTTTCCTTCTTGACGCGCAGGCCGGTGATCAGTGCGGCCATCATGACCGGCGACAAGCCGCCCGTCATGATCAGGCGCACGACCGTCAGCATCTCATCGTGAAAGATCTCGCGGTGCTCGATGGTGCGCTGCAGCGCTTCCTGGGGGGTGATGGACATGGTTTTCTCGACGAAGAACTAGCGTGAGGGATTGTCGGACAAAGCCAGCTTCAGGCCGAAGCCGAGGAACATCGCGCCGGCTGCGCGTTCCAGCCAGTGCATGCCCGTGCGCACGACGCCCACACGGCGCGACAGCCAGGCGGCGGCGACGGCCCAGCCGATGTTGACCCACAGGCCGTTGAAGTTGAACAGCAGCCCGAGCAGCAGGAAGGCGAGCGACTTGTGTTCGATCGCAGGCCCGATGAACTGCGGCAGGAAAGCCAGGAAAAACAGCGCCACCTTCGGGTTGAGCGCGTTGGTTGCGAAGCCCCTCGCGAAGATGGTCTTCAGGTCAGGCGCGTTGCCGGTGCGTGCGCCGGGCGCCGCCACGTCCATCGCCGGCGGCGCGCTTGCGCGCAGCATCTTGAGCCCGACCCACACCAGGTAGGCAGCACCGATCCACTTGAGCAGCGTGAACGCAGTTGCTGATGCCGCCAGCAACGCGCTCACGCCCACTGCAGCCGCAAAGATGTGGACAAAGCACCCGGCGGTGATGCCGAGCGCTGCGACGATGCCGGCGCGCGCGCCGGACTTGAGCGCGTGCGTGACGATGTACAGCACGTCGGGCCCCGGCGTGAGGTTCAGCAACAGGCCGGCGACGACGAAGAGCAGCAACTGGTCGGTCGCCATGGACGGCTCAGCTTTCGAAATGGCGCTGGACGGCGGCGATCGCGCGGTCGATGCCCGCCTGGTCCACGTCCAGGTGGGTGGCGAAGCGCAAGCGGTAAAGCCCCGTCGCCAGCACGCCCTGCGCCGCCAGTCCCTCGATCAGTCCCTGCGACTTCGCGCGGGCCGGCCCGGTCAGGTCGACGAAGACGATGTTGGTTTGCGGCGTCTCCACCTGCAAACCCGGGATGCCGGCCAGTCCGGTCGCCAGTCTTGCTGCCAGCGCGTGGTCCAGCGCCAGCCGTTCGACATGCTGGTCCAGCGCATAGAACGCGGCGGCTGCGAGCATGCCCGACTGGCGCATCGCGCCGCCCGCCATCTTGCGGATGCGTCGGGCGCGAGCGATGTAGTCGCGCGAGCCGCACAGCGCCGAACCGACCGGCGCGCCGAGCCCCTTGCTGAAGCAGACGGAAACGCTGTCGAAGCATTGGGCGATGCGGCGGGCTTCACCGAGCACCGTTCGCACTGCGCCTGTCGAAGTGCCCGCCTGGGCCTGCGCGACGGCCGCATTGAACAGCCGCGCGCCGTCGAGATGGCGCCCCAACCCCTTCGCCTTGGCCAACGCCGTTGCCTGTTCCACGTACGCCATCGGCATCAGCTTGCCGCCCAGCGTGTTCTCCAGCGCCAGCAGGCGGGTGCGGGCGAAGTGCGGATCGTCCGGCTTGATTGCCTCTTCGATGTCCGCCAGCGCCAACGTGCCGTCCGCCTGGTGCGCGATCGGCTGCGGTTGCACACTGCCGAACACCGCGGCGCCGCCGCCTTCCCAGCGGTAGCAGTGCGCCATCTGGCCGACGATGTATTCGTCGCCGCGCTGGCAGTGCGACAGCACGCCGCACAGGTTGCTCTGGGTGCCGGTCGGCACGAACAGAGCGGACTCGAAGCCGAGCAGGGCCGCGATCTTTTCCTGCAGCGCGTTGACGCTCGGGTCGTCGCCGAACACGTCGTCGCCCAGCGGCGCCGCGGCCATCGCTTCGCGCATGCCGGCAGTGGGCCGGGTGACTGTGTCGCTGCGCAGGTCGACGATCGGATTCATGTCTTTTGCTCCAGGAAGTTCTTCAGCAGCGCGTGCCCGTGCTCGGTCAATACCGACTCGGGATGGAACTGCACACCCTGGACCGCCAGTTCGTTGTGCCGCACGCCCATGATCTCGCCGTCGTCGGTCCACGCGGTGGTCACCAGTTGGGCCGGGCACGAGGACTTCTCGATCGCCAGCGAGTGGTAGCGGTTGACGGTGAAGTGCTCCGGCAAGCCGGTGAACACGCCCTCGCCCGTCGTCGTGATCACGCTGGTCTTGCCGTGCATCAGTTGCTGCGCGCGAACGATCTTGCCGCCGAATGCCGCGCCGATGCTCTGGTGGCCAAGGCACACACCCAGGATCGGCAACTTGCCGGCAAAGTGCTTGATGGCCTCCACCGAGATTCCGGCTTCCGCCGGCGAGCACGGTCCGGGCGACACGACCAGCCGGTCCGGTTTGCGCTCCGCGATGCCAGCCACCGTGATGTCGTCGTTGCGGAACACCTCCACCTGCGCGCCGAGTTC
>JACMQP010000550.1 GCA_014376915.1 Ramlibacter sp. | reverse complement strand
GGAATACATGGTCTGGATCGAGTCGATCACCGCCACCGCTGGCTGGTGCGCCGCCAGCGTGGCGAGGATCTTCTCCAGCTGGATCTCGGCCAGCACCTTGACCTGCGACTGCACCAGCCCGAGCCGGCGCGAACGCAGCGCCACCTGGGCGCCGGATTCCTCGCCGGTGACATAGAGCGTGGGCACACCGACCCGCTGCAGCCCGTCCAGCGCCTGCAGCAGGAGCGTGGACTTGCCGATGCCCGGGTCGCCGCCGATCAACACCACGCCGCCTTCGACGATGCCGCCGCCCAGCACCCGGTCGAGCTCGCCGATGCCGGTGGGCGTGCGGTCCACTTCGCTGGCTTCGATGTCGGCCAGCGCTGCGACGGCGGAGGTTTTCGCCAGCGAGGCGAAGCGGTTCTTGGCCGGACTCGCGCTCTCCGCCACCGTTTCGATGAGCGTGTTCCAGGCCTCGCACTGCGGACACTTGCCGAGCCAGCGCGCACTGGTGCCACCGCATTCGGTACAGACGTAACTGGTTTTTTCCTTGGCCATGGCATGGAGTGTATTGACTGCGGTCGGCCCAATCGGCGTGCGGATTGGTTTGGCTTCGCAATGGCCATGGGGACAAGTGCGATTGAACTGTCTGGAGACTTCATTTAATATATTAAGTAATCCATGACCCCGAATCCAAGCTTCGTCCACCGCAACCTGCCGCGCCTGCTGCTGCAGGCCCGTGAATCCGTCATGGCGCACACCCGGCCGAGCCTGCGCGAGCAAGGCCTGTCGGACCAGCAATGGCGGGTGTTGCGGGTGTTGGGCGAGCACGGCACGGTGGAAACCGGCCGGGTCGCGCGCGAGGCTTTCATCCTCGGGCCGAGCCTGACCGGCGTGCTGGCGCGGATGGAACGCGACGGCCTGGTGCGGCGCGAGCGCGACCCCGAAGACCAGCGCCGCAGCGTCGTGGAAGCCACAGCCAGGGGACTCAAGCTGGTGGAAAAGCTCTCACGCACGATCGAGGAGCATTACGGCTGGATGGAAAAATCCATCGGCAAGCAGAAACTGGCCGAGCTCTACGAGCTGCTCGACGAAGTGATCGAACTGGAGAGAACGTGAACCTGGACACCCTCGGCACCGTGTACGGCACGCTGCTGAATTTCCGCAGGGAAGTCGAAGCCTGGGCCCCGATGGCGAACGAGGCGCCCTACAAGGCGCCGCCGAAGAAGCCGGTGCTGTACATCAAGACCGCCAATACCTGGAGCAACGACGGCACCACCATTGCGGTGCCGGCCCGTGCGCCGCAGGTGGAGGTCGGCGCCACCATCGCGGTGGTGATGCAGGCACCCGGCGTCGTGGCCGGGTACCGGTTGATGAACGACCTGTCGTTGCCGCACGCCAGCTTCTTCCGCCCGCCGGTCAAGTTCAAGTGCCTGGACGGCTTCCTTGGCATCGGCGACATGCTGCTGCCGGCAGGGCCGGACGTGGATCCGTCGCAGTTCGTGCTGGAAGTGCGCATCAATGGCCAGTTGAAGCAGACCGTGCGATTCGACGGGTTGGTTCGCAACGCGAAGGAGCTGCTGGCCGCTGTGTCGGAGTTCATGACGCTCGGCGCCGGCGATGCGCTGATGCTGGGTTGCGACCTCGGTCGGCCACTCGCGAAGGTGGGCGACCGCATCGAGATCAGCGCGCCGGGCTTCGGCACCTTGACCAACACGCTGGTGATGGAGGTCTCGGCATGAAGCACGCTCGCATCAACTACCAAGGCGTTGTTCACGATGCCACCGAGCGCGATGGCAAGCTGTTGCTGCCAGACGGACAGTTGCTGTCCTTTGATGCTGTCACCTGGCTACCGCCGCTGACGCCCACGCCGCGCCCACGCACCATCTTCGCGCTTGGCCTGAATTACGCCGACCATGCGAAGGAGCTGGAGTTCAAGGCGCCGGACGAGCCGCTGGTGTTCCTGAAAGGCGAGAACGCGCTGACCGGGCATCTCCGGTTCACCAAACGTCCGGCGGGCGTGGAGTTCATGCACTACGAATGCGAGCTGACAGTGATCGTCGGCAAGACCGCAAGAAACGTGAAGCGCGCCGACGCCTACGACT
>JACMQP010000549.1 GCA_014376915.1 Ramlibacter sp. | reverse complement strand
GTCGGTCCCCCGGCCTTTGGGGGTCGAGGGCGGCGGGGCCCCCGGCTGCACCACCGCCACGGGCCTGCCCCTCCCGCCGCCATGGGCCGCGAGCGCGTCGAGCACCTGCGGGAAATGGGCCTGCGCCGGCGCGCCATACATTCAGGACGCGGTGATCACCGGCCTGAACCTGCATGAAGTCGGCGCGCTCATCTTCCTGACGCCGGCAGTCAGGCAGCTGGCCGGCCTGCCCGCCGACACGCCGCTGAAGGCCGTGCTGGAAAGCGCGCCGGCGCAGGCCCATTTCCGGCAGGTGCTCGACGCGCTCGCGGCCCATGGCGGCGGCAGCGCCAGCCGCGGGGCGCTGTTGCACCTGATGCACGAGTCGCCTTCGATCGACAAGGGCGAGGTCACCGACAAGGGCTCCATCAACCAGCGCGCCGTGCTCAAGCACCGCGACGCGCTGGTCAACGCGCTGCACGGCGGCACGCTGCCGTTCACGCTCCAGCCGACATGAGCCACCGCATGAACAGCCATCGGCACTTCGTCCAGCCTGCCCCCGCGCCTGGTGCGTTACCGGGCCAGGGCCAGCCCGAACGGCGCGAGCTACGGCACGCCGGTGGCCGGCTTGTCGCCGGAGTCCTGATCGACGGGATCCAGTCCCGGCTGGCGCAAGCGCAAGCCATCACCTGACCATGCCCAACGCCAGTTCCAGCAAGAAGCCAGCCGTTGCCGCAGTCGGGGACGTCGACACCAGCTACCTCGACGGGCTGATCGGCTACAACGCCCGCCGCGCCGCGCTGGCGGTGATCGGCGTGTTCCTCGAGCGGATGGCGGTGTACGACCTGCGGCCGGTGGACTTCTCGGTGCTGTCGCTGATCGCACACAACCCGGGCATCACGTCGCGCCAGCTCTGCGGCACGCTGGGCATCCTGCCGCCCAACCTGGTGGGCATGATCAACGCGCTGGCTGGGCGCAACCTGATCCTGCGCCAGCCGCATCCGACCGACGGCCGCGCCACCGGCCTGCACCTGACCGACAGCGGCGCCCGGCTGATGCGCGAGGCCGAGCGAACGGCGGCGCAGCTGGAGGACGATGTGGCATCGCGCCTGACGGCGACCGAAACCAGGACCCTGATCCGCCTTCTGAAGAAGGTCTATCTCCAGACACCGGGCTGAGCTTCGGCGACCACGCTCCTGCTATTGTTTGTATAGCAGGAACTGCGTACACTCGCGTTCCCCACCGAGCCGGACGCGCGCCAGGAGAATCCCCGATGAGTTCCAAGGACAACGCCGCGATCGGCCAGCTGCTGGGCCTGCTGGAGTCGCGCTATGCGATGCGGGTGCTGTGGGCGCTGAAGGATGGCCACGCCCAGACCTTCCGGTTGCTGCAGGACAGCGTCGGCGGCATCACGCCCAACACGCTCAACACCAGGATCAAGGAATTGCGCGAGGCCGGCTTGATGGACCACGGCACCGACGGCTACTGCGTCACCCCTTCCGGCTCGGACCTGCTGAAGCGCATCAACGAGTTGCAGGCCTTCGCCGCCCGCTGGGTCATCAGCCAGGGCAAGAAGAAATAACCGGCGCCCGCTCGGTACACTTGCCGGTTCTTCGCCGGCACAATTAACGCAACCCGGGGGACAGGCCTTCAACGCTGTCCCCAACCTACCAGGAAACAGCATGAACACCACCCCGTCCGGCCTCCAATACGAAGACACCACCGTCGGCACCGGTGCCGAAGCCAAGCCCGGCCAGCACGTGCACGTGCACTACACGGGCTGGCTCTACAACGACGGCGTGCAGGGCGCCAAGTTCGACTCCAGCGTCGACCGCAAGGAGCCTTTCGCGTTCTCGCTGGGCGCCGGCATGGTGATCAAGGGCTGGGACGAAGGCGTGGCCGGCATGAAGATCGGCGGCAAGCGCACGCTGGTCATTCCGCCGCAGCTCGGTTACGGCGCCCGCGGCGCCGGCGGCGCGATCCCGCCCAACGCCACGCTCAAGTTCGACGTCGAACTGCTCGACGCGCACTGAGCGCAAATTGGCATGCCGGGCTC
>JACMQP010000548.1 GCA_014376915.1 Ramlibacter sp. | reverse complement strand
GTACGCCTATGCCGGCGAGAAGATCGGCCAGGGCCGCGACAACGCCCGCGAGTTCCTGCGCGAAAATCCGGCGCTGGCGCGCGAGATCGAGAACAAGGTGCGCGATTCGCTGGGCATCCCGCTGCTGCCGGCCGACGTCGAGGAAGCCTGACTCAATCGGGGCGCTCGCGATGCCGCTACCGAGGCCGACGCTGTCATTGAAAGGCCGCGCCCTGCGCCTGCTGAGCGGCCGCGAGCACTCAAGGGCCGAACTGGAGCGAAAACTCGCCGCGCATGAAGAGGAGCCGGGCCAATTGGCCCGCGTCTTGGACGAGCTGCAGGCGAAGGATTTCATCAACGAGCAGCGCGTCGTGGATTCGGTCGTCCACCGCCGCTCGGGCAAACTCGGTGCGCTGCGGATCCGGCAGGAGCTGCGGGCCAAAGGGCTCGACAACGAGAAGGTGCAGGCGGCGCTGGCGAAGCTGAAGTCGACCGAGCTGGCGCGAGCCCGCGATGTGAGGGCCCGCAAGTTCGATGCGCTGCCAGCGGATGCCGCGGAGCATGGCAAGCAAGCCCGCTTTCTGTCTGCCCGGGGCTTCGACGGGGAAGTGATCCGGCGCGCGCTCGGTCGTTCACGGGAAGAGGACGAGGAGCTGTCCTGCTAGAGGACGGGGCAGGCGCACCCGTGCCAGGGAGCGGGGATCAAGATTTTCAGTTGGTTCGGCACGCGGGAAGCGCGCCGGGCCTTGATCAATGGATCGCCGCCGATGTGGATGGGCAAGTCGACGCTGCCGCCGGGCGCGCTCAGCAGCTTGACGAGATGGCGCGGTTGCGCCGCTCACGGCAACCCCAATTTTCGGCGTCCGGATTCATGGACGAGCAACGGTTTGTCGGCGACTTCCAGTCAGCGTTGCGCAGGATCCGGCCGCTCGAACATTAGAGGCCCAGCATCAGCTTGAGGTTCTGCACGGCAGCGCCGCTGGCGCCCTTGCCCAGGTTGTCCAGTCGGGCCACCAGCACTGCCTGATGCAGTTCGTCGTTGCCGTAGACCCGCAGCTCCATCCTGTTGGTGTCGTTCAGGGCCTCGGGCTCGAGCTTGCCGTCTTCGGTCGCCGGCTCGACGCTGACCCACTCACTGGCTGCGTAGTGCTTCGCCAGCGCGTCGTGCAAATTCTTCAGATTCGGCCGGCCCGGCAGCATGTCCAGGTGCAGCGGCAGTTCCACCAGCATGCCCTGGCGGAAGCCGCCCACTGCCGGAATGAAAATCGGCCGGCGGGTCAGGCCTGTGTACCTAACGATCTCGGGCAGGTGCTTGTGCTTCAGGCCCAGGCCGTAGACCTCGTAGGCAGGCGCTTCGCCCCGCTCATGGGCTTCGATCATGCTGCGGCCGCCGCCCGAGTAACCGGTGACGGAGGGCAGCACCACGGGATGATCCCTGGGCAGCAGGCCAGCGTCGATCAGCGGCCGCAGCAGGGCGATCGCGCCGGTTGAATAGCAGCCGGGGTTGCTGACGCGGCGGGCTTTGGCCACCGCCTCGCGCTGTCCCGCGGCGAGCTCCGGAAAGCCGAACACCCAGCCGTCCGCGGTGCGATGGGCCGTGGAAGCGTCGATTAGCTTGGGCCCAGGCTTGCCCGAAGACTTTTCGATGTCGGCGACCATGGCCGCCGACTCACGGGCTGCATCGTCATGCAGGCACAGGATCACCAGATCCACGGTCGCCATCAGCTCGCGCTTCGCAGCCGAGTCCTTGCGTCGCTCGGACGCGATGCTGACCAGTTCGATCTGCGGCATCTTTTCGAGCCGCTCGCGAATTTGCAATCCGGTCGTGCCGGCCTCACCGTCGATGAACACCCTGGGCATCGTTTCTCCTGTGGGAAGTGCGTATCCTGGCTGAGTGCCATGCACGCTGTTTGTGCATCGCACCATGATACAGTTCACCGCTTCGCCTTGCAGCCTCTGCCGGGGGCCAGCGCCCCTCCACCGGGCCCAAATTCCATCCGATTCTCCAGAGAGACCTCATGAAGATTCACGAGTACCAGGGCAAGGAAATCTTGCGCAACTTCGGCGTGCCCGTGCCGCGTGGCATCCCGGCATTCACGGTGCAGGAGGCAGTGGAAGCTGCCCAAAAGCTCGGCGGGCCGGTGTGGGTCGTGAAGGCGCAGATCCACGCCGGCGGCCGCGGCAAGGGTGGCGGCGTCAAGCTGGCGCGTTCGGTCGACGAGGTGAGAAAGCTCGCCGGCGAGATCCTCGGCATGCAGCTCAAGACCCACCAGACCGGGCCCGAAGGCCAGAAGGTGCGCCGGCTCCTAATTGAGGACGGGGCCGACATCAAGAAGGAGTACTACGTGTCGGCCGTCACCGACCGCGCGTCGCAGAAGGTGGCTTTCATGGCCTCCAGCGAAGGCGGTATGGACATCGAGGAAGTGGCGCATGCCACGCCCGAGAAGATCATCAAGGTGTTCGCCGACCCGATCGCCGGCCTCACCGACGACCAAGCCCGTGAACTCGCCAACGGCATCGGAGTTCCTGCCGGCTCGACCGCACATGCGGTCGACGTGTTCAAGAAGCTCTACAAGATCTACATGGAGACCGATGCCAGCCTCGTGGAGATCAACCCGTTGATCCTGGAGGGCGACGGCAACATCAAGGCGCTGGATGCGAAGTTCAACTTCGACCCGAACGCGCTGTTCCGTCATCCCGAGATCGTGGCCCTGCGCGACCTCGACGAGGAAGACCCGGCCGAGGTGGAAGCCAGCAAATTTGACCTTGCCTACATCAGCCTGGACGGCAACATCGGCTGCCTGGTCAACGGCGCCGGCCTGGCGATGGCGACCATGGACACCATCAAGCTGTTCGGTGCGGCGCCGGCCAACTTCCTGGACGTGGGCGGGGGCGCGACGCCCGAGAAGGTCACCGAGGCCTTCAAGATCATGCTGAAGAACAAGAAGGTCAAGGCCATCCTGGTCAACATCTTCGGCGGCATCATGAAGTGCGACACCATCGCCATCGGCGTGATCACCGCCTGCAAGGCCGTCAACCTGAGCGTGCCGCTGGTGGTGCGGATGAAGGGTACCAACGAGGAGCTTGGCAAGAAGATGCTGGCCGAGTCGGGCCTGCCCATCATCAGCGCCGACACCATGGCGGAAGCCGCCCAGAAAGTCGTCGCGGCGGTCAAGGCAGCGAAGTGATTTGTTTTGCGGGACAGACCTTGAGCTCTGTCCATCGAAGTTTTCTTGCGGGACAGACCTTCAGCTCTGTCCCCAACTGACTAAGGATTCGAACATGTCGATCTACATCAACAAAGACACCAAGGTCATCACTCAGGGCATCACCGGCAAGACCGGTCAGTTCCACACCGAGAAGTGCCAGGAATACGCCAACGGCAAGAACTGCTTCGTCGCGGGCGTGAACCCGAAGAAAGCCGGCGAGTCGATCTTCAACATCCCGATCTACGCCTCGGTGAAGGAAGCAGCCCGTCAGACCGGCGCCACTGTGTCCGTGATCTACGTGCCGCCGGCCGGTGCCGCGGCCGCGATCTGGGAAGCGGTCGAGGCCGACCTGGACATGACCATCTGCATCACCGAAGGCATTCCGGTGCGCGACATGCTCGAAGTGCGCAACCGGATGAAGGCCAAGGAAGCCGCGGGCGGCAAGAAGACCTTGCTGCTGGGCCCCAACTGCCCGGGCCTGATCACGCCGGACGAAATCAAGATCGGCATCATGCCCGGCCACATCCACCGTAAGGGCCGCATCGGCGTCGTGAGCCGGTCCGGTACGCTGACCTATGAAGCTGTGGCGCAGCTCACCGAGATCGGCCTGGGCCAGTCCACCGCCGTCGGCATCGGCGGCGACCCGATCAATGGCCTCAAGCACATCGACGTCATGCAGGCCTTCAACGACGACCCGGAAACGGATGCCGTCATCATGATCGGCGAGATCGGCGGCCCGGACGAGGCGGAAGCCGCGCGCTGGTGCAAGGCCAACATGAAAAAGCCGATCGTCGGCTTCATCGCGGGCGTCACGGCCCCTCCCGGCAAGCGCATGGGCCACGCGGGCGCACTGATCTCCGGCGGCGCCGATACGGCCGATGCCAAGCTTGCCATCATGGAAGAGTGCGGCTTCAAGATCACCCGCAATCCGTCGGAAATGGCGAAGCTGCTGAAGGCGCTGCTGTAAGCACAATTACGAACGGCTCCTGGCGCAGCGCCCGGTAAACTTCGGCTTCCATATAAAAGGAAAGCGCTCGGAACACCGGTTTTGAGCGCTTTCTGCATTCATAACACCGGAGCGACCCCCATGGAATTGCTGCAGAACGCCGACTTCTGGATCGGGCTGATCAAGATTATCTGGATCAACATCATCCTTTCGGGTGACAACGCGGTCGTGATCGCGCTGGCGGCCCGGTCGCTGCCGCCGCACCAGCAACGCAAGGCGGTGCTGTTCGGTTCTGGCGCGGCGGTGGTGCTGCGGATCCTGCTGACGATCGTGGCGGTGCAGCTGCTGGCGATGCCCTACCTGCAGATCGTGGGCGGCCTGCTGCTGCTTTGGATCGGCGTCCAACTGCTGGGAGACGCAGACGAAGGCGAAGGCGAGGCCAGGGAACACGGATCGCTGATCGCCGCTGTGCGCACCATCCTGATTGCCGACCTGGTGATGAGCCTTGACAACGTGATTGCCGTCGCAGCTGCGGCCAAGGGCAGCATGCTGCTGCTGGTCCTGGGCCTTGCGATCAGCATCCCGCTGGTCATCTTCGGCAGCACGCTGATGATCAAGCTGATGGAGCGCTTCCCCATCATCGTGGTGCTGGGCGCCGCCTTGATCGGCTGGGTTGGCGGCGAAACCATCGCCAGCGACTTCATCTTCAAGGACTCCGTCGCCGCGAACCC
>JACMQP010000092.1 GCA_014376915.1 Ramlibacter sp. | reverse complement strand
CGGCGTGATCGACCATTACGTGGCCCTGGTCAGCCCGGAGGCGGTTGGGCTCGGCCTGACGGCCTATCTCAACGTGCGGCTGGAAAAGCATACCGAGCGCCACAAGCGCAACCCGATGGACCTGTTCCGGGCCAGCGTGCAGGCCTGGCCCGAGGTGGTGGAGTGCGTGTCGCTCACCGGCGACATGGACTATCTGCTGCGAGTGGTGGTGCAGGACATGGCGCACTACAGCCGGTTCATCATGGACACGCTGCTGAAGCACCCCAGCGTCCAGGACTGCAAGACCAGCTTCGTACTGGATCGCGTCAAAGCCACGACCGCGGTGCCGGTTTAGCCGGCTTTTAGGTAGTACTACCTGATCCGCGCAGAATGCGCCCTCGTCACGTTGCCTTCTCCGTGTTTACCCGTACATTGAATGAATGATGGAATCGTCTCAAGCGTCTCAAGCGTCTCATGCGTCCCGCGCCAGCCCGGTCATCGTCCCGATCCGGTCGCTCGGCCCGAGCCACCGCGCCCGCATCGCCGCCCACCTGATGGCGCTGGACGTGGACGACCGCTACCTGCGTTTCGGCTACCTGGCCACCGACGAACAGATCCGGCGCTATGTCGACGGCCTGGATTTCGACCGCGACGACATCTTCGGCATCTATAACCGCAAACTGGAACTGATCGCGGTGGCTCATGTGGCCTTCTCGCAGCAGCCCGAACACAGCTCCTGCGCCGAATTCGGCGTTTCGGTGCTGAAGAAGGCGCGCGGCCGCGGCTATGGATCGCGCCTGTTCGAACGCGCCGTCATGCACGCGCGCAACGAGGGGGTGGACCTGATGTTCATCCACGCGTTGAGCGAGAACACGGCGATGCTCAAGATCGCCCGCAAAGCGGGCGCCACGCTCGAGCGCTCCGGCAGCGAAACCGAAGCCCACTTGCGGCTGCCGCCGGCCACGCTGGACAGCCGGATGAGCGAGCTGGTGGAAGAACGGGTGGCCCAGACCGATTACCGGCTCAAGGCCCAGGCCCGGAGTTTTCGCGAGTTCCTGGCGCGCATCCAGGACATCCGCCGGGGCGTGCGCGCCGGCCGCCACAGGTCCGGCAGCTGAGCCCGCGCGGGGCCGCCGGGCCGCACGCGGGTCCGCCAATCCGCTATCCTTGGTGTCCCTCCACCACCGCACGTCCTGCACCCTAGGCCTGTGTCAGACCCGCACCCTGCGCGCAATTCCGAAAAGGAAGACAAGCGCACTTTTCTGCAGAAAGTCGCCGAGTTCATCCATCCCGGACCCGACTCCAAGGCCGAGTTGATCGAGACCCTGGCCGACGCGCAAGACAACGACATCATCGGCGCCGAGTCGCGCGTGATGCTCGAAGGCGTGATCCGGATGGCCGACCAGACCGCCGGCGAAGTCATGGTCGCCGCGCCGCGGATGGACCTGATCAACATCGATTCGGCCTATGACGACATCCTCAACGGCGTCATCGACACGGCCCACTCGCGCTTCCCGGTCTACGAGGGCGAGCGCGAGAACATCATCGGCATCCTGCTGGCCAAGGACCTGCTCAAGCTGCACCGCGCCCCGGAGCTGAATATCCGGGCCCTGCTGCGCCCCGCCGCGTTCGTGCCGGAGAGCAAGGGGCTGAACGACCTGCTGCGCGAGTTCCGCGGCAACCGCAACCATCTGGCCATCGTGATCGACGAGTTCGGCCGGGTCGCCGGCCTGATCACCATCGAGGACGTGCTTGAGCAGATCGTCGGCGAGATCGAGGACGAATTCGACATCCCCGAAGACGAGGGCGACATTTTCGGCCTCTCGGACCGCACTTACCGGGTGAGTGGCGACACAGCGATCAGCCGCGTGGACGAATCCTTCGGCGTGACGCTGGCGCCGACCGACGGCGTGCAGGACTTCGACACCATCGGCGGGCTGATCGCGCACGAGATGGGCCACGTCCCCAAGCGCGGCGAGCACCACGCGATCGCCGGCCTGAACTTCGTCGTGCTGCACACCAAGGGCGGTGCGGTGCGCTGGTTCAAGGTCTCGCCGATGCCCGACGACGACCGGACTGGCTGAGTGCCGGTCCACAGGCTGATTCCGTTCGCCGTCGCATTGCTCGCCGGCGTCGCCCAGGCGATGTCGATTGCCGCGCCCTGGAACGGCCAGCCCCAGTGGTGGCTGCAACTGCTGTCGCTCGGCGCACTCGTGTGGCTGGTGCAGCGGGCGCCTCAGCCGCGACGCGCCTTCCTGCTGGGCTGGACCTTCGCGACGGCCTGGCTGACGGCAACCTGGTGGTGGTTGTTCATCTCGATGCACACCTACGGCGGCTTGGCCGCGCCACTGACGGTGATTGCCGTGGTGGGGCTGGCCGCCTTCCTGTCGCTGTATTACGCGGCCGCTGCCGGGCTGGCCGCGCGCTGCGGTGGCCGCTGGGGCGCGATCGCGTTCGCCGCGCTCTGGTCGCTGGCGGAGCTGCTGCGGGTGACCGTGTTCACCGGCTTTCCCTGGGGCGCGGGCGGTTACGCGCACCTGGCTGGTCCGCTGGCGGGTTACGCGCCGTGGGTCGGCGTGCATGGCATGACCTTCGTCGCCGCCCTGGTGGCGGCCGCGGCTGCGAGCCTCGCGCACCGGCGGGGCGCCGCCATCGCGGCGGCCCTGGCGCTCCTGCTGGGGCTGGCCCTGCCGCTGGCCGGAGAATTCAGCGCCAGCGCCGGCCGGCTGTCGGTGACTTTGCTGCAGGGGAACATTCCGCAGGACGAGAAGTTCCAGCGCGGCAGCGGTATTCCGCTGGCGCTGGACTGGTATGGCCGCGCGTTGCGCGACGCGACCACGGCGCTGGTGGTGGCGCCGGAAACCGCGCTGCCGCTGCTGCCGCAGCAGTTGCCGCAGGGCTACCTGGCGGCCATCACGCAGCGTTATTCGAGCGGCACCCAGGCGGCGCTGATCGGCATCCCGCTGGGCAGCCTCAGCGCCGGCTACACCAACTCGGTGATCGGACTGAAGCCCGGTGACGGCGCTTACCGCTACGACAAGCACCACCTGGTGCCGTTCGGCGAATTCATTCCGCCGCTGTTCCGCTGGTTCACCGAGATGATGAACATTCCGCTGGGCGACTTCAACCGCGGCGCCGTCGGCCAGCCCTCGTTCGACTTCGGCGGCCAGCGCTTCGCTCCCAACATCTGCTACGAAGATCTATTCGGCGAAGAGCTGGGCCAGCGCTTTGGTGTGCCGGCCAGGGCGCCGACGGTGTTCGTCAACGTGAGCAACATCGGCTGGTTCGGCAATTCCATCGCCATCGACCAGCACCTGCAGATCAGCCGGCTGCGCGCGCTTGAGTTCGAGCGACCGATGCTGCGCGCCACCAACACCGGAGCCACCGTGGTGATCGACCACCGCGGAAAGGTGACGCATTCTCTGCCCCGCTACACCCGCGACGTGCTGGTCGGCGAGGTCGAGGGCCGAACCGGAATCACGCCTTACGCCTGGTGGGTGGCGCGCGCCGGCCTCTGGCCGCTGTGGCTGCTTTTCGGCGCGATCGCCGGTCTCGCGCTGGCGCAGCGGCGCCGCAGCGGGCCCGCCACGTAAAATCAGCGGTTTGCCTGCGCACCCTTTCCCATGTTGACCTTCCAGCAGATCATTCTCAAATTGCAGTCCTACTGGGACGGGCAAGGCTGCGCGCTGCTCCAGCCCTACGACATGGAAGTCGGCGCCGGTACCTCGCACACCGCCACCTTCCTGCGCGCGCTCGGCCCCGAGCCCTGGAAAGCGGCCTATGTGCAGCCGAGTCGCCGGCCCAAGGACGGCCGCTATGGCGAGAACCCGAACCGCCTG
>JACMQP010000547.1 GCA_014376915.1 Ramlibacter sp. | reverse complement strand
GTGTGGCTGCCGGTCACCACTTCCACGCCGCGGCCACCATGGGCCTTGAACTCGCTGAACAGCGCGTATTCCTCGTTGGCGGAAAACTTGTAGCGCGCCGGATGGGCGATCACCGCCATCCCGCCGGCGGCGGTGATCCACTGCACGGCGTCGCGCAATGCGGCCCAGCGGTGCGCGATGAAGCCCGGCTTGCCCTCGGTCAGGAAACGGCGGAACACCTCGGAGGTGTCCTTGCAGACGCCGGATTCGACCAGGTGGCGGGCAAAGTGGGTGCGCGAGATCAGCTCAGGGTTGCCGACATAGCGCAGCGCGCCCTGGTACGCGTCCTTGATTCCGACCTTCGCCAGTTCGTCCGACATCTGCATCGCGCGCTCGCCTCGGCCGCCCCGGGTGCGGCTGAGGCCCTGCAGCATCTGCGCGTTGTCCGGATCGAAACCCAGGCCCACGATGTGGACCGTGTGGCCGGCGAAGGTGACGGAAATCTCGGTGCCCGTGAGGTACTTCAAGCCGTGCGACCGGGCAGCGGCGGCGGCCCGGTGCTGGCCGCCGATCTCGTCATGGTCGGTGAGAGACCACAATTCGACGCCGTTGGCCGCCGCCCGGGAGGCCAGGTCTTCCGGGATCAGGGTCCCATCGGAGACAACGGAATGGCAGTGCAGGTCAGCGTTGAGGATGGACACCTGTCAATTTTAGGCCGGATGTCGTGCGCGCGTCGGCATGGACTTGCATACCCGCAAGCCGTAGCATGCTTCATGATCGTCGTGCACCACCTGAACAACTCGCGCTCCCAGCGCGTCCTGTGGCTGCTGGAGGAACTCGGGCTGCAGTACGAAGTGCGGCGCTACGAGCGCGACCCGGCCACCATGCTGGCGCCGCCCGAGCTGCGAGCCGTCCATCCGCTGGGCAAGTCGCCGGTCATCACTGACGGCGACAAGGTGCTGGCCGAATCCGGAGCGATCCTGGAATACCTGGTCGAGGCCCACGGCCACGTCCAGCTGGTGCCGCCGCCCGGGACCCCCGAGCGGCTGCGCTACCGCTATTGGATGCACTATGCCGAAGGCTCGGCCATGCCACCACTGTTGCTGAAGCTGGTGTTCGACCGCATCGGCAAGGCCCGGATGCCGTTCTTCGCCAGGCCGGTGGCGCGGGCCATCGCGGCGAAGGCGCGCGACAGCTTTATCCAGCCGCAGATCGACCTGCATCTCGATTTCATGGAAGGCGAGCTCGAACGCAGTACGTGGTTCGCCGGCGACGCCTTCACCGCCGCCGACGTGCAGATGAGCTTTCCGCTGGAAGCTGCAGCGGCCCGCGGCGGGCTCAGCCTGCTGCGGCCGCGGCTGATGGAGTTCCTGTCGCGCATCCAAGCGCGACCCGCGTACCAGCGGGCGCTCACCCGCGGCGGGCCCTACGGCGTGCTGGACTGAAAGGCCTGGGCCAGGTTCTAGTTCAGGGCGCCGGCCTGCTTGCGGATGTCCGCGCTGGTGGCGAGTGCACAGCGGATCGCCACCTTCAAACCACGGACGATGTCGACGAGCGGCATCGAGGGCTGGCCCTGTTCGGGCAACCACGGCACGTGGATCAGCCCGCCGCGCACGCCGGCCAGGGCCGGCCGGATCGCCAGCGCGTGCATCAGGCCGTAGAACACGTGATTGCAGACGAAGGTGCCGGCGGTCTGCGACACCTCCGCGCGGATGCCCTCACGTTCGAGCGCGGCCAGCATCGCCTTGATCGGCAGGCTGGTGAAGTACGCCACCGGCCCGGCGCCGACGACCGGCGTGTCCACTGGCTGGGCCAGCGCGTTGTCGGCGATCCGCGCGTCGTTGACGTTGATCGCCACGCGCTCCAGCGAAAGGGCGGCGCGCCCGCCGGCCTGGCCGGTGCAGATTGCCAGCGCCGGCCGGTGCTGCGACAGCAACTGGTCCAGCACCTGGAGCGACCGGTCGAACAGGGTGGGAAGCTGGGCGGCGACGATCCGGTGGCCGCCGACGCGCTTGCCGTGCAGGGCCTGGACGGCAAGCCAGCTCGGATTGATGTCTGCCCCGCCGAACGGGTCGAATCCCGTGACGAGGACGGTGGGGACGCGGCCCACTCCTACAGGCGATACGGATACCATCCCGTGACTGTACCGTAGGGTAACAAGGAGGACAGACCATGCGTTGGGAAGGCAATCGGGAATCGAGCAACGTCGAGGACGAGCGCGGCTCGGACGGCGGCGGTGGCGGTGGCGGTTTCGGCGGCCGCTCGATCGGCATCGGGGCCATCGTCATCGCGCTGGTCGGCGGCGCCATCTTCGGCATCAATCCGCTGACCATCCTGGGCATGCTCACCGGGGGCGACGGATCCGCTCCGCAGGTGCAGCAGGGACCGGCTCCGCAACCGCCGGCCAACGACCCGATGGCGAAATTCGTCAAGACCGTGCTGGCCGATACCGAGGACGTCTGGGGCCAGCTGTTCAAGCAGGGCGGTGCCACCTATGTCGACCCGAAGCTGGTGCTGTTCCGCGGCGCGGTGCGCACCGGCTGCGGCCAGGGCCAGTCCGCGATGGGGCCTTTCTATTGCCCGGCAGACCAGAAGGTCTACATCGACCTGGATTTCTACGAGACGCTCAAGACCCGTCTGGGCGCGCCCGGCGATTTCGCGCAGGCCTACGTGATCGCCCATGAGGTCGGCCACCACGTGCAGAAGCTGCTGGGCATCGCCGACCGCATGGAGCAGGCGCGCGGCCGGGCCAGCCAGGCCGAGGCCAATGTCCTCAGCGTGAAGATGGAACTGCAGGCCGACTGCTTTGCCGGCGTCTGGGCCAACCATTCCAACGAATCGCGCCAGACCCTGGAGCAGGGCGACGTCGAGGAAGCCATGAACGCGGCCGCGAAGATCGGCGACGACGCATTGCAAAAGGCTCGAGGCGGCGCCGTCGTGCCTGAGAGCTTCACCCACGGCACCAGCGTGCAGCGCCAGCGCTGGTTCAGCGCCGGCCTGAAATCCGGCAACGTCAAGGCCTGCGACACCTTCGGCGCCCGCAGCCTCTAGGGCTTTTTCCCGGGCATGGGCAGCCCGGTTTCGGACCGCCCATGCAGGGGAGCGCAGTC
>JACMQP010000546.1 GCA_014376915.1 Ramlibacter sp. | reverse complement strand
TCGGTCTTGTTCAGGACGATCTGGTCGGCGAAGGCAATCTGCTCGACGGCCTCGCGGCTGTCGGCTAACCGGCGCAAGATGTGGACAGCATCGACGACGGTGGTGATCGAATCGAGCACCGTGCCGGCCTGCAGCACCGGATCGACGAAGGAAGTCTGCGCCACCGGACCGGGGTCGGCCAGGCCCGTGGTCTCGACGATGATCGCGTCGAACGGTCGGGCGCCGTCCCGGCTGCGCTGCAGCAAGCCGTGCAGGGTCCGGATCAGGTCGCCGCGCACGGTGCAGCAGACGCAGCCGTTGTTCATCTCGAACAGTTCCTCGTCCGCCTTCACGATCAGGTCGCCGTCGATCCCGATCGCGCCGAACTCGTTGACGATCACCGCGTAACGCCGCCCGTGGTCCTCGCTCAGGATCCGGTTCAGCAGCGTGGTCTTGCCGGCCCCGAGGTAGCCGGTCAGGACGTTGACCGGGATCCGGTTGTCCATCACGGAAGGCGCACTCAGAGCCAGGGCATCAGCGACGCATGGATCACGTCCGGCACGCCCGCGTTGCCGACCGAGCGGATCGCCAGATCCACGTCCTTCAGGCCGAACTTGTGGGTGGTGACTTTCTCCAGCGGGAAGCGGCGCGACGCCAGCTGCGCCAGCGCCAGTTCGCAGGCGCGGTAACTGTGGCCGCGGGCGCTCTTGAGCGTGATCCACTTCAGCGTGACCTTGCCGATCGGGAAATTCGGGAAGTCGCCCATTTCGCCTTGCATCACCATCACGCCGCCCTTGCGCTTGAGCGCCTCCACGCCGAGCAGGATCGGAAAGGTGCCGGCGCCCGCCGTGCAATCGAGCACCACGTCGACGCCCCGGCCGCCGGTGATCTCCATGATGCGGGCGAGCGGGTCCTCGGTCTGGACATTGATCACCTCATCCGCGCCGAGCGCCTTGGCCACCGCCAGCCGGGCCGCGTCCTTCGACGTGCCGGTGACGATGATCTTCGCCGCACCCGCCTGCTTGCAGATCACGGTCTGCGACAGGCCCTGCTGTCCCGGGCCCTGGATCAGCACGATGTCGTCGTAGCCGACACCGCCGTCGAACAGCGACCACTCGATGCCGTTGGCCATCGGTGTCACCAGCCCGGCCAGCTCCGGCGTCACGCCTTGGGGCACCTTGTGCACCACCGAGTTCCACGGCAGGTAGGCGTACTGGGCAAAGCCGCCCCACAGGTGCGGCGGCTTGTCGGACGAGGTGTAGCCGTAGCGGATGCCGTCGGGGTTGTAGCGCCAGTCGGTGTTTTCGCAATGCCGGTACTCGCCCTTGTGGCACCACTCGCATTTCATGCAGCCGACGTAGTGTTCGACGAACACCAGGTCGCCCTCCTTGAAGCCCTTCCGCGCGGTGAACTCGCGACCGGCCTTGGCGATGTAGCCGATGTTTTCGTGGCCCATGATGACCGGGCCGCCCTTGAGAGGCTCCTTGTACATCTTGACATCGGTGCCGCAGATGCCGGCGACTTCCATCTTGAGCAGAGCCGCATCGGCCGGGATGTCAGGCATTGGAAATTCACGGATCTCGATCTTGTTGGCGCCGGTCTTGACGGCGGCGAGGACTTGTTCCATCGGGTCTTCCTTCAATCTTCTTGTTGGGTCGCAGCCTGCTCGGCGATGCGACGGGTCAGAGCTGTTCGCCCTCTTTCAGTGCGCCGGCGGCGCGCAGTGCGGCCTCCAGCCATTTCGGGCGGATGTCGCGGCCGGCGGCGATGTCGGCCAGGCGCTTGCGTTCGTCCGCCACCTTG
>JACMQP010000091.1 GCA_014376915.1 Ramlibacter sp. | reverse complement strand
CTATGGCAGCCCGATCGGCAACGGCTTCGTGTTCGCGCTCGGGTCCGTGGCGTATTTCTATCGCAGCGCGGTGCGTATCCGGCTTCCGGTGTTCCTGCTGGCGTGCGCGGCGTATCTGCTGCACGTCTACCTGGTGCCGGGGCTGGAACAGGCCGACGTCGACAAGGCCAACCTGGCCGGCAGCGTGCTGCCGTTCGCGGTGATCCTGCTGTATTTGGTGCAGCACCCGGGCGGACGGGCGACGTGGCCCACCCGCGCTGCCGCCGTGATGGGAAAGATCGCCTACCCGATGTTCCTGCTGCACTGGGCCGTCTGCGTGGTCGTGAGCGCCTGGCTGTTCCACGGCGCCGCCAGCTTCGACATGCTGGGGAAGCGGGAAGGCGCTGCCTATTTCGCGGTGATGTTCGTGGCCGTGATCGGCTGTTCGCTGTTGTTCTACGCGCTGATCGACCGGCCGGTGGAACGCTGGCGGCGGATCATCCGCCGCGCGCCGTGACGACGCAGGTCAGGCCGGGTCCGCACAGCAACCAGGGTGCCTCAAGGCCGGTACACGCTGGCGTCGGTGTAGACCGCCGAAAGCGGATAGCGCCGGCCCGCCAGGTAGTCGTCCAGGCAGCGCAGTAGCAGCGGGCTGCGGTGGCGCTCGGCGCTGGCGCGGATTTCCTGCTCGGTCATCCACAGCGTGCGGACGATGCCGGTGTCCAGCGGGCGGTGCGGCTCCTGCAGGCCGAGCTCGCCGCAGAAGGCCAGCCGCATGTAGGTCACGTCCTCGCGGCCGGGCCGCTCGCTGCGCGACAGATAGATGCCGATCAGCGCCGTCGGCGTGAAGTGGTGCGCCGTTTCCTCCAGCGTTTCGCGCACACAGCCCTCGGCCGGCGCTTCGCCGGGGTCGAGGTGGCCGGCCGGGTTGTTCAGCCGCAGGCCAACCGAGGTTTCCTCCTCGATCAGCAGGAAGCGGCCTTCGCGCTCGATGACGGCGGCGACGGTGACCCGGGGCTGGAAGCGGTGGCGCATGCCGCAATATTGCCACGGCCGCGCGCGCTGCGACACAATGCGTGCACCCCGGCCATCCCATCGTCCCCAATGCACTTCGACTCCAGCCTGCTTCGCCGCGCCGCGCTCGCCGCCTGTGTGACCCTGTTCCTGCCGGCGGCGCTGCCGGTGCAGGCCCAGGCCCCGGAACCCGCGGCCCGCGCGGCTGCGCCGGGCGTGCCGGCGCCGACGCTGGCCGCGTCGCCCGCATTGCGGACGTTGCCCGCGATCCAGCCGCCGGTGGTCAGCGGCGCCAATCCGTATGGCCTGCAGGCCCTGTGGGCGCAAGGCGACTGGGTGGCCCGCACCACGCTTGTCATCCTGGTCATCATGTCGCTGGCGAGCTGGTACGTGCTGCTGACCAAGCTGGTCGCGCAGACGAAGATGGGCGGCCAGGGCCGCGCGGCGCGGCAGAGCTTCTGGACCGCCGACACTGTGCGCCACGGCGCCGACACCTTGCAGCTGGGCAGCCCTTACCGCTTCATCGCCGAGTCGGCGCTGGAGGCCACCCGCAAGCACGACGGACTGATCGGCCAGGTCGACCTCAACACCTGGGTGACGCAGAGCATCGAACGCGCGGTGGCAACCGTCCACAGCCGCACCCAGGAAGGGCTGGCGGTGCTGGCCACCGTGGGATCGACGGCGCCCTTCGTTGGCCTGTTCGGCACGGTCTGGGGCATCTACAACGCGCTGGTGAAGATCGGCGCGTCGGGGCAGGCGTCGATCGACAAGGTGGCAGGCCCGGTCGGCGAGGCGCTGATCATGACCGCAATCGGGCTGGCGGTTGCGGTGCCGGCGGTGCTGGGCTACAACTGGCTGGTGCGCCGCAACAAGGTGGCGATGGACACGGTGCGCGAATTCGGCTCCGACCTGCACACCGTGCTGCTGGCCGCCGTGGCCCGGCGCGAAGCCCAACCCGAGCCGGTGGCCGCCTGATGGCAATCCGCTACCGGCCTGAGCCGGACGACGCCCTGATGTCGCAGATCAACACCACGCCGCTGGTGGACGTGATGCTGGTGCTGCTGATCATCTTCCTGATCACAATCCCGGTGGTGAACAGCTCGGTCGTGGTCAGCCTGCCGCGCGAGGACGTTCAGGTGCGCGAGACCCGGCCGGAAAACGTGATCGTCTCGGTCGATGCCGGCGGCGGCATCTACTGGTTCGACACCCGGCTGGCGCAACCGGAGCAGCTGGCCCAGCGGCTGGCGCTGGTGGCAGCGCAAAAACCCCAGCCCGAAGTCCACATCCGCGCCGACGCCCGCGCCGACTACGACGCCATCGGCCGGGTGGTGTTCGCGGCGCAGCAGATCGGCATCGAGCGGATCGGCTTTATCACCGAACCGCCGACGCGTTAGGACCGCACCATGGCAATCCAGATCGGCACCGGCGACGAGGGCGATGCGGACGTGATGGTGGAGATGAACACCACGCCGCTGATCGACGTGATGCTGGTGTTGCTGGTGATGCTGATCATCACCATCCCGGTCCAGCTGCATTCGGTCAATCTCGAGATGCCCTCGGCCGCCGCGCCGCCGCCGCCGGTCGAGCCGCAGGTGGTCAGGATCGACGTGCTGCCCGGCGGCCAGCTGCTGTGGAATGGTGAGGCGCTCGGCCGCGAAGCGCTGGAAGCGAAGCTCGCGCAAGCCGCGGCGCAACCCGACGCGCCCGAAATCCACCTGCGGCCCGACCGCAGTGCCAAGTACGAGGTGGTTGCCGGCGTGCTGGCTGCGGCTCAGCGCCAAGGCCTGGCCAAGATCGGCCTGGTCGGTGCGGAGCAGTTCCTGCCCTGAGGCGCGCGGGTGGCTGGCAGCTAACGCTGGTACTCGGCCGAGCCCTGGACCCAGATGAACGACTGGATGTCGATCATGTCGCGGGCCCGGAAACCGGGCTTGCGGTCGAGATCGCGCAGCAGGATGGCGGCGAAGGTCTGCAAGTCGCGGTAGACCGGCCAAGACGGCGTCGCCTGGTAGTCGAAGTCGTAGCCGTAGGTCCGCGCCGCCTTGCGCGTGACCATCGGCTTCAGGAACAAATGGGCATCGGGCCGCGCGATCTGGCCGAACACCGTCACCAGCGGCCACGCCAGGACCCGGGACTGGCGCCGCGGCAGGGCGCCGAGCGCCTCGATCCAGGCCTCGAACTTGCGCTGCGGCGAGCCCCGGCCATAGAGAAACGCGTACAGGGCGGTGGCGAAGCGCCGGGCATCGGCCGGTGCTTTCACCGCGTCGCGCAAGGCCATCTTCTCGAACGAGAACAACAGGTTGCAGCGGGCCTCGACCCGCAGCGCGATGTCGACGATGCGGGCGTACTCGCCGCGCGCCAGCAGGCGCCGGTAGGCGGGCGGATTGAGCTCGGTGTTCCACTCCAGATGGGCGCGTTCCTTGACGCCCCGTTCGGCCACCTGGTAGACCGCGTCGTCGAAGCCGTTGGGGTAATAGAGCTGGAACTTGTGGCGGCAGCGGGCGGCGCCGAGATAGTTGACGTTGCTGGCGCGAGCGCCTGTGACAAAGGGGGTGACGGAAGCGAGGCGGGCCATTTGGTTTCCTTGAACAGGCAGTTTTTGGCCTGCGGCTAGCTCAGCCATGTGGGACACCACCCTGCCTCGATGTAGGAGCCGTCCGTCTTACATCAAGGATGAGCCAAGACCAGCCTCAGCCGGGTGATTTCCGACGGTGCACCCAGCCTTTTCGGCGGTCCCCAGTAGCCGGTGCCCCGGCTGATATAGACCCAGAGGCGACCCAGCCGATGCAGCCCGGACGTGAAAGGCTGTTGCAGCCGGACCAGGTAAATCCAGGGGAAGAACTGGCCGCCGTGGGTGTGGCCCGAGAGCTGCACGTCGAAGCCGGCCTGCTCGGCCGCCTCGGCGCTGCGCGGCTGGTGCGCGAGCAGCACCCGGACCGCGGCGGCCGGCGGGGCGCCTTGCAGTGCCGCCACCGGGTCGCTCTTGTGCGAGGGGTCGTAGTGATGGGCGCCAAAGTCGGCGACGCCGGCCAACACCAGCTCGGCGCCGCCGCGCTCGAGCACCACGTGCTCGTTCATCAGCACCTTGACGCCCAGCCGGCGCAGCTCGGCCACCCACGGCATGGCGCCGGAGTAGTACTCGTGGTTGCCGGTGACGAAGAAGGTGCCGTGCCGCGACTTCAGGCCGGCCAGTGGCGCGACGTGGCCGCCCAGTTCGGCGACGCTGCCGTCGACCAGGTCTCCGGTCACGGCGACCAGGTCTGCGTCCAGCCGGTTCACGGCGTCGACGATGCCCTGCAGGTACGGCGCCTTGATGGTGGGGCCGACGTGGATATCGCTGATCTGCGCGATGGTGAAACCGTGCAGCGCCGCCGGCAGGCCGGCGATCGGGATGTCGACGTCGACCACGCCGGCCGTCCGGCGCGCATTGAAGACGCCGAGCAGCGTGACGGCCAGGGCCAGCAGCGGAACCGCCTCGGCGCTCGCGGCGGCCAGCGCGGACGGCGTCAGCGCCGGTGCCACGCCGACGGCGATCGCGCTGCCGATCGCCGCGACCAGCAGCAACCCAGCGTCGCGCAGGACGGTGAACACCAGCAGCGACGAGAACAGGCCCATCGCCAGCATGCCGGCCCAGGTCAAACGGTCGGCAGCTGGCGGCCGCACCAGCCGCCGCGCCACCAGCCCCATCGGCGTCAGCAGGGCCGATGCCACCAGCAGCGCCAGCAAGCCGCCGGCCGCGGCGCCGGGCAGCGACGGCAGCAGGCGCAGGCCGATGTAGAAGTGCAGAAGGGCCGACAGGCCGAACAGGGAGACGAGGGACATGGGGCAGGCAGCAGCTGGGGTCGCTCGCAAGTGGGGCCGCGCCGCCCGATTGCAACGCGCGGCGAGGGTTGGTGCCCTGCAACGCCGCCGGGGGCCACCGTCCTTTCATGTAAGCTACCGGT
The DNA here is from genome assembly GCA_014376915.1 of Ramlibacter sp. Next base: position 5,452 of record JACMQP010000091.1, on the reverse strand, counting down.
CAGCTAGAAAACAACAAGCCAACCAGTCGAGGAGAGACGTCCATGCTGATCGGCGTACCCACCGAAACCACGGCGGGAGAAACCCGTGTCGCCGTCACGCCCGAGACGGCGAAGAAGCTCAAGGCCCAGGGCCACACGCTGCGGATCCAGTCCGGTGCCGGCGTGGCCGCCAGCGCCACCGACCAGGCTTACCAGGCCGTCGGTGCCGAGATCAGCGACGTCAGCGGTGCCTTCGGCTGCGACCTGGTACTCAAGGTGCGCGCCCCGTCCGACCACGAAGTTGCGTTGATGCGGCCCGGCACCACGGTGGTGGGCATGCTGAACCCGTTCGACCCCGCGGGCCTGCAGCGGATGGCTGCGGCCAACCTCACCGCTTTCGCGCTGGAAGCGGCGCCGCGCACCACGCGGGCCCAGAGCATGGATGTGCTCTCGTCGCAGGCCAACATCGCGGGCTACAAGGCCATCATCATCGCCGCCGACCGCTACCAGCGCTTCTTCCCGATGCTGATGACGGCAGCGGGGACGGTGAAGGCGGCGCGGGTCGTGATCCTGGGTGTCGGCGTCGCCGGCCTGCAGGCAATCGCCACCGCCAAACGGCTTGGCGCGGTGATCGAGGCCTCCGACGTACGGCCGAGCGTCAAGGAACAGGTCGAATCGCTGGGCGGCAAGTTCATCGACGTGCCGTACGAGACGGCCGAAGAAAAGGAAGCGGCCGAGGGCGTCGGCGGCTACGCCCGTCCCATGCCGCAAAGCTGGCTGGACCGGCAGAAGATGGAGGTCGCCAAGCGGGTGGCCGCGGCCGACATCGTCGTCACCACCGCGCTGATCCCCGGCCGCCCCGCGCCGGTGCTGGTCACCGAGGACATGGTGCGCGCGATGAAGCCCGGCTCGGTCATCGTGGACCTGGCGGCGCCGCAAGGCGGCAACTGCCCGCTCACCGTGCCGGGCCAGACCGTGGTGAAACACGGGGTCACGCTGGTCGGCGAAACCAACCTGCCGGCGCTGGTTGCCGCCGACGCCTCCGCTCTCTACGCCCGCAATGTGCTGGACTTCCTCAAGCTGATCCTTGCCCCGGAGGGCGGCGTCAAGGTCGACCTGGAAGACGACATCGTCGCGGCCTGCCTGATGACGATGGGTGGCGAGCTACGGCGAGCCAACTGACTAGAAAAGAGCGAGGACCCCATGGAAGTCTCACACACCGTCATCAACCTGATCATTTTCGTGCTGGCCATCTACGTCGGTTACCACGTGGTCTGGACCGTCACGCCGGCGCTGCACACACCGCTGATGGCGGTGACCAACGCGATCTCGGCGATCGTGATCGTCGGCGCCATGCTGGCGGCGGCGCTGACCGAAACCACGCTCGGCCGCACCATGGGCGTGCTGGCGGTGGCGCTGGCGTCGGTCAACATCTTCGGCGGCTTCCTGGTGACGCGGCGGATGCTGGAGATGTTCAGGAAGAAAGAGAAGAAGGCGCCGGCCGCTGGTGAAGGGGCTCCGAAATGAGCGCGAACATCGCCACGCTTTTGTATCTGGTCGCGTCCGTCTGCTTCATCCAGGCGCTCAAGGGCCTGTCGCATCCGACCACGTCGATCCGGGGCAACATGTTCGGCATGGTCGGCATGGCCATCGCCATGTTCACCACCGCGGCGCTGATCGTGGAAACGTCCGGCGGCACGGCCCGGGGCATGGTCTGGGTGCTGCTCGGGCTGGTGGTCGGTGGCGCCTACGGTGCTTACCGCGCCAAGACGGTCGAGATGACCAAGATGCCGGAACTGGTCGCGTTTTTCCACAGCATGATCGGCCTGGCGGCGGTGTTCATCGCAGTGGCGGCGGTCGCGGAACCTTACGCCATGCTGCAGGGCCTGGCCAAGGGCGACCCGATTCCCACCGGCAACCGGCTGGAGCTGTTCCTGGGCGCCGCCATCGGTGCCATCACCTTCAGCGGTTCGGTGATCGCGTTCGGCAAGCTGTCGGGAACCTACAAGTTCCGGCTGTTCCGCGGCGCCCCGGTGCAGTTCGCCGGCCAGCACATGCTGAACCTGGTGCTGGGCCTGGCCACCGTCGGCCTGGGCCTGGTGTTCGTCTACAACGAGAGCTGGACCGCCTTCTTCGGCATGCTGGCGCTGGCCTTCGTGATGGGCGTGCTGATCATCATCCCGATCGGCGGCGCCGACATGCCGGTGGTGGTCTCGATGCTCAACAGCTACTCCGGCTGGGCCGCGGCTGGCATCGGCTTCTCGCTCAACAACTCGATGCTGATCATCGCCGGCTCGCTGGTCGGCTCGTCGGGCGCGATCCTCTCGTACATCATGTGCAAGGCGATGAACCGCTCGTTCTTCAACGTGATCCTGGGCGGCTTTGGCGGCGAGGCCGGCGCGGCGCCGGTGGGCGGCTCCGCTGTGCAGCGACCGGTCAAGACCGGCAGCGCCGACGACGCGGCATTCGTGCTGTCCAATGCCGAGACCGTGATCATCGTGCCGGGCTACGGCCTGGCGGTGGCGCGGGCCCAGCACGCGGTCAAGGAACTGGCGCAGAAGCTGATCGAGCGCGGCGTCAATGTGAAGTACGCGATCCACCCCGTGGCCGGCCGGATGCCGGGCCACATGAACGTGCTGCTGGCCGAGGCCGAGGTGCCATACGACCAGGTGTTCGAGATGGAAGACATCAACGGCGAGTTCGGCCAGGCCGACGTCGCGATCATCCTGGGCGCCAACGACGTGGTGAACCCGGCCGCCCTGATCAAGGGCACGGCCATCTACGGCATGCCGATCCTGGAGGCCTACAAGGCCAAGACCGTGATCGTGAACAAGCGCTCGATGGCAGCGGGCTATGCCGGCCTGGACAACGAGCTGTTCTACATGGACAAGACCATGATGGTGTTCGGCGACGCCAAGAAGGTGGTCGAGGACATCGGCAAGGCGATCGAATAAGCCCGGGCGACCGGCGCATCCCACGTTGGACGAGGAGAACAGAACAATGAACGACCGCCCCTGGCTCAGCGCGTATCCCGCCGGCGTGCCCGCCGACATCGACGCGACGGCGTACCCGTCGCTGGTCGGCCTGATGGAAGAGAGCTTCACGAAGTTCAGCGACCGCACTGCCTACAGCTTCATGGGCAAGGACGTGAGCTTCGGCCAGACCGACCGGCTCAGCCGGCAGCTGGCCGCTTACCTGCAGGGGCTGGGGCTGGCGCGCGGCGACCGCGTCGCGATCATGATGCCCAACGTGCCGCAGTACCCGGTGGCGGTCGCGGCCATCCTGCGGGCCGGCTTCGTGGTGGTGAACGTCAACCCGCTCTACACCCCGCGCGAGCTCGAGCACCAGCTCAAGGATTCGGGATCGAAGGCCATCGTCATCATCGAGAACTTCGCGCGGACGCTGGATCAGTGCATCGCGGCGACGCCCATCAAGCACATTGTCCTGTGCGCCATGGGCGACATGCTGGGCGGCGTCAAGGGTGTGCTGGTGAACTACGTGGTGCGCAAGGTCAAGAAGCTGGTGCCCGCGTTCAACCTGCCCGGCGCTGTCCGTTTCAAGGACGCGCTGGCGCAGGGCGCACGCGGCACGCTCAAGCAGCCGCAGATCAAGCCCGACGACGTCGCGGTGCTGCAATACACCGGCGGCACCACGGGCGTCTCCAAAGGCGCGGTGCTCCTGCACCGCAACATCGTCGCCAACCTGCTGCAGTCCGACGCCTGGAACGCGCCGGTGATGAAGCGCATCCCCGAAGGCCAGCAGCCCACCGGTGTCTGCGCGCTGCCGCTGTATCACATCTTCGCGTTCACGGTCGGCATGATGCTGTCGATGCGCACCGGCGCCAAGCTGATCCTGATCCCCAATCCGCGCGATCTCGCTGGCACGCTCAAGGAGCTGTCCAAGCACACCTTCCACAGCTTGCCGGCGGTCAACACGCTGTTCAACGGGCTGGCCAACCATCCGGACTTTCACACCGTCAACTGGAAGAACCTGGTGGTTTCGGTCGGCGGCGGCATGGCGGTGCAGGGCGCAGTGGCCAAGCTGTGGCTGAAAAAGACCGGCTGCCCGATCTGCGAGGGCTACGGCCTGTCCGAAACCAGCCCGTCGGCCAGCTGCAACCCGACCACAAGCACCGAATTCACCGGCACCATCGGGGTGCCGCTGCCCAGCACCTCCATGAAGCTGGTCGATGACGAAGGCAACGACGTGCCGCTCGGCCAGCCCGGCGAGATCGCGATCAAGGGCCCGCAGGTGATGGCCGGCTACTGGCAGCGCCCCGACGAGACCGCCAAGGTCATGACCGCGGACGGTTGGTTCAAGAGCGGCGACATCGGCACCATGGACGAGCGCGGCTACTTCAAGATCATCGACCGCAAGAAGGACATGGTGCTGGTCAGCGGCTTCAACGTCTACCCGAACGAGGTCGAGGATGTGGTGGCCAAGCTCGACGGCGTGCTCGAGTGCGCCGTGGTCGGCGTGGCCGACGACAAGACCGGTGAGGCCGTGAAGCTGGTGATCGTCAAGAAGGACCCGGCTTTGACCGAGGAGAAAGTGCGCGAGTTCTGCCACGCCAACCTCACCGGCTACAAGCGCCCCAAGGTGATCGAGTTCCGCACCGACCTGCCCAAGACGCCAGTCGGCAAGATCCTGCGGCGCGAGCTGCGCGACAAGAAGTAATCGGCTGTCATTGCGGGCTTGACCCGCAATCCACAGGTTTGCGTGCCAGAGTCTGGATCCCGGAATCGGCTCGGGGACGACAATTTCACTTCAACATGCTGCGCTTTCTGCTCACCCGCCTGTCGCTGATCGTCCCGACCTTCATCGGGATGACGCTGCTGGCGTTCTTCCTGATCCGGCTGGTGCCGGGCGACCCGATCGAGACGCTGGCCGGCGAGCGCGGCATCGACGCCACCCGCCACGCCCAGCTGCTGAAGGAATACGGCCTCGACAAGCCGATCCTGGTGCAGTACGGCGTCTACATTGGCCGGGTGCTGCACGGCGACCTGGGCAAGTCCCTCATCACCCAGGAGCCGGTGCTGCGTGAGTTCCTGACGCTGTTCCCGGCCACCATCGAGCTGGCGGTTTGCGCCATCCTGTTCGCGCTGCTGCTCGGGATCCCGGCCGGCATCGTCGCCGCCGTGCGCCGCAACTCCATCTTCGACCACGGCGTGATGGCGACCTCGCTCACCGGCTATTCGATGCCGATCTTCTGGTGGGGGCTGCTGCTGATCCTGCTGTTCTCGGTCCAGCTCGGCTGGACGCCGGTGTCGGGCCGCATCTCGGTGCAGCACTTCATCGAGCCGACCACCGGCTTCCTGCTGGTCGATTCGCTGCTGAGCGGCGAGAAGGGTGCGTTCTGGTCGACCGCGCAGCACCTGATCCTGCCGACCATCGTGCTGGGGACCAACCCGCTGGCGGTGGTGGCGCGGATGACGCGCTCGGCGATGCTGGAAGTGCTGGGCGAGGACTACAT
>JACMQP010000545.1 GCA_014376915.1 Ramlibacter sp. | reverse complement strand
GCATCCACCGCAATGGCCAGTCGATCTGGAACGGCACCGACGACGCCTTCCTGGGCGGCTACCGCACCGAGGAGGATCCGCTGGTGGTGGGCACACTGGGCGTGTACCACGACCCGCTGCAGTTCATCCGCTCTGACATCTTCCGGCGCAAGTTCAGGCCGGTCGCGGGCCTGCACTGGAACATGCTGTCGCTGCTGATGCGCAAGGCCGTGCGCCAGTTGCGCGCCGAGGGCAGCCACGAGGGGACGGCCGGGCGCTCGCGCCCGCCGTCCTGAACCGGATCAGGCGGCCGGGCCCGGGGCGAGCCGCAGCTTGGACGACGGCAGGATGCGCTGTCCCTGCGTGTGCGGCACGGCTTGCAGCAGGGCGCGCGCGACCTGACCCGCTTCGATCGCCTGGTAGTTGTCCGGGATCAGCCAGGCCAGCGCCCGGCTGAGCACCAGCGCGAGTTTCTCGCCGCCGCGGCTGGGCTGGCCCAGCGCGCCGCGGTCGCCGACCAGGAACGATGGTCGGGCGACCACCAGCGTCGGATAGCGTAGTTGCGCCAGCGCCTGTTCCAGATCGCCCTTGACCCGGTTGTAGAAGATGCGCGATTGCGGGTCGGCGCCCATGGCGCTGACCAGGCCCAGCCGGGACGCGCCTTGCGCACGCATTGCCCTGGCGACAGCGAGGTTGGCGTCGTAGTCGACCTCGCGGAAAGCGTCCTGGCTGCCGGCCACCTTGATAGTGGTGCCTAGTGCCAGGTAGACCTCGTCCACCGCCGGCAGTGCCGGCAAGGCAGCGAAATCGACGACGTGCTGGGTCAGCTTCGGATCCGGGAGCGGCAGCAGCCGGCGGCCCAGCGTGTGGACCGCGGTGACCGTCTTATCGGCCAAAAGTCCTTGCAGGATTGCCCGGCCCACGAGGCCCGAAGCCCCCGCCACCAGAGCGGTTCGACCGACCGCCGCCGCCACCGCCGCCGCCGCCGCCGCCGCGCCGTCCACGTCCGCCCATGCTGTCGACGCTGGTGCGGAGCGGGTCGGGTTGGCCATCGGTGTTCCTCGGAGTGGCGTCGCGCTGGACGAACGGGCTCTGGCTGTTGTGCGCGCCATCACGTGGCTGCATTTCGTTGTCCTGGCGCGGCGCGTGATTCTGCGCTGGCCGCGGTTGCGCCGGACGGGCACCCTGGCGCGCGCCGTTGCCGCCGCCATTGCCGTTCCTGCCGCCGTTGCCGTTGCCCGCACTGCGGCCGCCATTGCCGTTGCCGGCGCCGGCGCTGCGCTGGCCTTGCGGCTGGGGTGCGCGCGCCGTGCGTTCGCCGCCGCGGCCACCGTTGCCGGACTTGCCGTTCGCGTCCTTGTTGTCACGGATGCGCGTCATCATCTCGGTGCGCGCGGCCTTGGCCGCCGCTGCCATCACTTCGCGGCTCGGCGGCTTGCCGATGCCGCCCCAGATGGTCTGGCGGCCCATGGCGATCGGCTCGGCCTGCTCGCCGGCCTCCGGACCGAAGCCGTCGATCACCTTGACTTCGATGGTCTGCTTGGTGAAGCGCTCGATGTCGCGCATGAAGCCTTCTTCGTCCAGGCACACCAGGCTGACAGCGGCGCCGTCGTTGCCGGCGCGGCCGGTGCGGCCGATGCGGTGCACGTAGTCTTCGCTGACGTTGGGGATCTCGAAATTCACCACGTGCGGCAGCTCGTCGATGTCGATGCCGCGGGCGGCGATGTCGGTGGCCACCAGTGCGCGAATGTCGCCGCTCTTAAAGCCGGCCAGCGCCTGGGTACGGGCACCCTGGCTCTTGTTGCCGTGCAGCGCCATCGCCTGGATGCCGTTCTTGGTCAGGAACTCGGCAACGTTGTTGGCGCCGAACTTGGTGCGGGTGAACACCAGCACCTGGCTCCAGTTGTGTTCCTGGATGATGTGGGCCAGCAACTGCTTCTTCTTGCCCCGGCCCACAGGAAGGATTTGCTGGGTGATGCGTTGCACGGTGGTGTTGCGCGGCGTCACCTGGATGCTCTGCGGATTGCGAAGAAGAGTGGCGGCGAGGTCGCGGATCTCGTCACTGAAAGTGGCCGAGAACAGCAGGCTCTGCTTTTCCCTGGGCACCAGCGCCAGGATCTTCTTGACGTCGGGCAGGAAGCCCATGTCAAGCATGCGGTCGGCTTCGTCGAGGATCAGCATCTGCACGGTCGACAGGTCCAGAAAGCCCTGTTGCTGCAGGTCGAGCAGGCGGCCTGGCGTCGCCACCAGGATGTCGACGCCGTGCTTGAGCTTGTTGATCTGCGGGTTCATGCCGACACCGCCGAAGATCACGGTGGAGGTCAGTTGCAGGTACTTGCCGTAGGTGCGGACCGATTCCTCGACCTGCGCCGCGAGTTCCCGGGTGGGCGTCAGGACCAGCACGCGGGTACCAGTGCCGCCGAACTTGTTCTGGGCGCTGCGGCCCATGGAGAGCTTGTGCAGCATCGGCAGCGTGAACGCCGCCGTCTTGCCGGTGCCGGTCTGGGCGCCGCCGAGAAGGTCGTGGCCTTCGAGCACGGCGGGAATCGCCTGGGCCTGGATGGGGGTGGGGATTTCATAGCCCTGCTCGCGCACGGCTTTGAGAATGGCGGGTGCCAGGTTCAGATCATCAAAAGTCATTTATGGTTGCGCCATCCGTGGCGCTTGGGAATCGGCCTGTACGGTGCAGGGCACCGAGCCAGTCAAAGGCAGACGAGGTTTTGGGTTTGGGAGCCCGGCGGCTGTGTGTGGCCTGCCCTTCGTCCCCCAGCAGATTGCTGAAGTTGCGGGCAACTGGAGTCCGCAACTTCAGCAAGTGTGCCATGCATTCCGGATCGGTGCTTGCGGAAGTGGCGAGGCGCGTCAGCGAGTTGGCGCGGCGCCACGGGTGAGCCACGTTTACAACAGTGCAAAAGCGCCTGGCGGGCCCGATCTGGCCGAACCGCTGAGCCGGACCCATAATCGTCACGCACTCCGCTCTATACAGATGGATCCATGGCCACCTTGTTGAAGCTCCGACTGGGCGTGTCCGACGACCCGACGGCCCTGCAGCCGAATTTGAATGACTGCCTGGCGACGATGCTGCAGCATGCACAGGTGCTGATGGGCGACGTGCTGGCAGGCCTCACGGTTGCGGCCGACCCGGCCAGCCCCAAACGGGTGGCCGGCTTCCAGGCCGAGGGCATCCGGCAGGCCGTGCGCGCCCTGACGCTGCGCAGCGGGGCGGTCTGCGAGACCTACAAGATCCACTTGACGCGGATCGTCTACGAAGGCGGCGGCAAGGAGCAGGCCACCGGCGAATTGCTGCGCTACGAGGACCTGCAACTGTTCGGCGACTCCGAACTCGACCAGAGCATCGAAGTGGCGCGGGCCCAGCAGGAGGTGTCGCTGGCGGTCGACGATGTGTTGCCGGCGCTCGACGCGCTGATCAGCACCCTGCTCGGATGGCGCACCATCCAGTCCGGCCTCAATCCGCTGCGCCCGGAAGTGTTCGTGCGCGCGCTGCAGGCCACGCTGGCCGAACACGTGCCCGATGCTTCGGTGCGGGAAGCATTGATCACGCCCTCGGCCGGTCTGCTCGGTATCAACCTGCGCCGCCTGTACCGCGAGCTCGCCGACTGGCTCAAGTCCTGCGGAATCGAGCCGGCCGTGCCGGTCGGCGGCCGCTTGTATCTGGGCGGAGGCGCCACCGGCAAGACGGCGACCAACTCGGTGGCCAACACCTTGTTGACGCTGGACCGGCTGCGCCTGCTGCTGGCCGGCGACCTGGACGCGCCCAAAAACAACGACCACATGCTCACCGTGCCGGCGTCCCTGCTGGCGCTGCAGGAACTCAAGCAGGTCGACGTCATGGTGCAGCGTCTGCAGAAACGGCCCAAGTCGGCGTCTGCAGCGGCGCTGATGGCGGCCGAGCGCGAGGGCATCGCCGCGGAAGACCGGCCCGGGCCACGGCTGGGTCACCAGCTGGCCGAGGAGGTGGTGCGGCTGATGTTCGACAACCTGCTGCAGGACCAGCGGCTGATGGACGAATTCAAGCGCCAGCTCAAGCTGATGCAACCGGCCGTGTTCACGCTGGCGCAGAGCGATTCGCGTTTCTTCAGCGACCGCAGTCACCCCGCGCGGTTGCTCCTGGACCGGATCACGCAGCGGAGCCTGGCGTTTTCGGCAGCGTCCGACGATGGCTGGCAGCGCTTTCTGGCGACGGTCGAAGACTCGGTGACCTGGCTGGACAGCAAGATCGTCGACGCCGAGGTGTTCGGTGAACTGC
>JACMQP010000544.1 GCA_014376915.1 Ramlibacter sp. | reverse complement strand
TGCAGCAGCTTGGTGGGGGCCGGCTGGCTGGTCGCCATCGCGGCCGCCGCCCGGCCCAGGTTGCGTTCAACACCGAGCTGGGCAAGCAGCACCAGCTGGCGCGTCTTCAGCCGCATCAGCAAGGCGGGGTCGGAGACCGCAGAGCGAGAGCCAGTCATATTCATACTGGCATGGATCGTTCAGCAAATCATATTGGAAAGGAATGAGAAAGACCCTTACCCTGCCCTTCGAGCCAGTCGCCGAACCGGCCGTCCACAACAGGAGACAAGCCATGACCCGGATGCATTTCCGCCGCAGACTCGCCCCGGTGCTGGCCGGTCTCTTGCTCGCCGCGCCGCTTTACGCGTTCGCCCAGGCCGGCGCCGACAAGCCGGTGCGGATCATGGTTGGCGCCTCGCCGGGCGGCGGCACCGACATCCTGGCCCGGATGCTGGCCGACAAGTTCGCGCCCAGCCTGAAGCAGTCGGTGCTGGTGGAGAACCGCCCCGGCGCCTCCAACACCATCGCCGCCGACATGACGGCGCACGCAACCCCTGACGGCGCCACGCTGCTGCTGGCAACCAACACCGGGCAGGCCGTGGCGCCGCATCTGCTCAAACTCAAATATGACCCACTCAAGGACCTGCAGCCGATCGGGCTGGTGGCGGTGATGCCCAACGTGCTGGTGGTGTCCTCCAGCACCCCGTACCGCAACGTGAAGGAACTGCTGGCCGCGATGGCAGACAAGCCGGGCAGCTTCAAGTACGCCTCCTCGGGCGTCGGCAGCACCCAGCACGTGGGCGGCGAAGCCTTCGGCCTGAGCACCGGCACCAAGTCGACCCACATCCCGTACAAGGGCAGCTCGCAGGCCCACATCGACCTGATTTCGGGCGAAGTCAGCATGATGTTCGACAGCGCCTCGTCGGCGATGTCGCAAATCAAAGCCGGCAAGCTGCGGCCGCTGGCGGTGACCGCCGACAAGCGCGCCGCCGAACTGCCTGACGTGCCGACACTTGCGGAACAGGGCGTCAGGGGCGCCGACGTGCAGACCTGGTACGGCCTTTACGCCACCGGTGGCACGCCGCGCGCGACCGTGGACCGTCTCGCCGCCGAACTGACCCGGGTGCTGAAGCTGCCCGACGTGCAGGCCCGCATCAAGGGCCTGGGCGGCGAGGTCAACATCCTGCCGGTCGAGCAGTTCGCCGAGATGAACCGCGCCGAATACGAGCGTTACGGCAAGCTGGTGCGCGACGCTGGCATCAAGGCCGAATGAGCATGACCGACGACACTGGCAACCGGCCCTGCATCGCCGCCCTGCTCGGCGACCCCAGTGGCGTCGGCCCCGAGATGGCAGTGAAACTGCTGGCCCGTGCCGTTAACCGCGTCGCCGCCCGCGTGCTGCTGATCGCCGACCCGGCAGTGCTCGCGGCGGGCGAGCAGATCGCCGGCGAACGGCTCGCTCCGCTGATCGTGAGCCGGCTGGAAGACGTGCGCTTCGAACCTGGTCGCGTCACGCTGCTGGCGCGCGACTTCATGGCCGGCCGGCCGCCCGCGCTGGGCGAATCGAACGAGGCGTCCGGCCGCGCCAGCATGCAGGCGCTGGAGCTGGCGACCGACGCGGTGCGGTGCGGCGTGGCG
>JACMQP010000090.1 GCA_014376915.1 Ramlibacter sp. | reverse complement strand
TGCCCGAGGTGCCCATCACGATCGTGTACCCGTCCGGCGGCTGGCGCGACGCCGAGTCCACGCCGAGCGAGCCCCCCGCACCCGGCCGGTTGTCCACCACCACCGACTGGCCCAGGCGCTCGCCCATCTTCTTGGCCAGCAAGCGGGCGGTGTTGTCAGTGATGCCGCCGGGTGCGAAGGGCACGACCAGCGTGATCGGTTTCGTGGGCCATGCGGTGTCTTGGGCCTGCACAACCAGCGAGGCGGTGGCTAGCGCAGCGGCAGCTGCAATGACCTTGAAAAACTGTTTCATCGTTGTCTCCAATTTTCGATTTAAGGGCACCTGTTTTCTACGATAAGTCGTATTATAGTTCGAAATACCGAATACTTTAAGAGGAATTTTCAGTGTTTACCGCCAGTTTTTCTGCCGATATCCTTCTTTTGACGGCCATAAGGCAGACTTCTGCAAGCGTCTATAATCCGTTATGTACTACGAAATTTCGGAGAAATAAGATGCCCGCACTGGTTCCCGCCGCAGCCCGCACCATGGCCTTGCTCGAAATCTTTGCGCGTGAGCGGCGTGCGCTGTCGAACTCCGACCTGGCGCGGCTGATGGACTTGCCTGAGAGCAGCACCTCGGACCTGCTGCACACGCTGCACGAGCTGGGTTACCTGGTGCGCACGGTACGCAGCCGCCGCTTCTATCCAACGGCCCGGTTGCTGGCCGTTGCCCACGACATATCGGGCAGCGACCCGCTTTATGCAGTGGCGGCCGAGGCATGCGAGCTGCTGCGCGACAAGACCGGAGAAACCGCGTTGTGCGGCCGCGTCGAGGAAGGCGTGGTCAAGGTGGTCGCGTTCAAGGAAGGGAGTCATCGACTGCGCTACACACAGGATGTGGGCGACAAGCTCAGCCTGCACGTCTCGGCGCTGGGCAAGGCGGCGCTGACACTCGGCTCACCGCAGGAAGCCGCGCGCCAGTTGCGGCTGAAACCGCTGAAGGCTTTGGCCTCGGGAACGATCACCGACCTGGCCGTGCTGGAAGCACAGGTCGAGCAGGCGCGCAGCCAGGGCTGGGCCTGGGTCGAGAACGAAGGTGCCGAAGGCCTGTCGGCGCTGGCCGTAGCGGGTAGCGCCGGCGGCGAGACGCTGGCGATCTCGGTGGCCGGCCCCACCGATCGCTTGAAGTTGAACCGCAGCGCCCACCTTGCGGCGCTGCAGGAAGTACACGCGCTGGTGTTTCGCAATCGCCCGGGAGACGCCGATACCCCATCCCCGCCGCGCTGAGTCCCGACCCTCCCGCAGATCACATCCACAGCCCTGACAGGCACATCCATTCCAAGAAAGAGACGCCATGTACATCGAACCGAACTCCGACACCCAACTGCTGCGCGACAGCATCCGCCGCTTCATGAAGAACGAGGTCGCGCCGATCGTGTCGCAGCACGACCGCGACAAGACCTTTCCGTTCGAGATCCTGAAAGGCCTGGCCGACTTCGGATACATCGGCGGCAAGCTGCCCGAGAGCGAAGGTGGCATGGGTCTGGACCACCTGACGTGGGCCATGATGATGGAAGAAGCCGGCTACACCTGGTTGTCGCTGCGCACCATGCTCAACATCACCAACGGGCCGATCGAGCGCATCGCCGCCGACGGAAACGTCGAGCAGAAGAAACGCTTTCTGGAGCCGCTGCTGGCCTGCGAACGCCGCTGTTTCACCGCCATCAGCGAGCCGGGCACCGGCTCCAACATCGCGCAGATCCAGACCCGCGCCGACCTGCAGGGTGACCAATACGTGCTCAACGGCCGCAAGCTGTGGATCACCAACGGCGCCTTCGCCGATTTTGGCCTCGTCATTGCGCGTACCTTCAGCCCGGATTGCGACGGCGGGCTGTCCACCTTCCTGGTCGAGCGCGATGTCTCGCCCTACGAGATGCGGCGCGTCGACACCATGGTCTTGCGTAGCACCGGCACGGCCGAACTCGGCTTCGACAATGTGCGCATTCCGCGTGCGAACCTGCTCGGCCGCGAAGGCGAAGCGCTGAAGCGCACGCTGCTCGGCCTGGACGGCGCGCGAGTCAACATCGCGATGGGCGCGGTGGGCGCGGCCCAGTCGGCGCTGGACCTGTCGATCGAGTACGCCAAGACGCGCACGCAATTCGGCAAGCCGATCGGCAGCTTCCAGTTGGTGCAACAGAAGATCGTCAACATGGCGATCCGCGTTGAGGCTGCTCGTGCGCTGGGTTACCGAGCGGCCGCAGCGCTCGACAAGGGGCTGCCGGATTCACGCATGGCGTGCTCGATCGCCAAGCTCTACGCCACCGAGGCGGCGCACGAGGTGGCTGACATGGCGCTGCAGGTGCACGGCGGCATGGGTTACTCGACCGACTACCCCATCGAACGCATCTTCCGCGACACCCGCGGCGGCACCATTCCCGAAGGCACGACCGAGGTGCAGACCTTGATCGTCGGCCGCGAACTCCTCGGCATGTCGGCATTGGTTTGAAGGACACATGATGAATACGTCCACGCAGAGCTACCAGGACCTGACGCCGCTGGTGAACCCGAAGTCGATCGTGCTGGTGGGTGCGTCCGACCGCGCCGACAGCATCGGCCAGCGCACGCTCGCCAATCTGCAGGAGCATTCGGAACTGAAGGGCCCGCTCTATCTGGTCAACCCGGGCAAGGCCGAGATCGCCGGGCAACGCTGCTGGCCCAGCGTCAGCGCCTTGCCGGCTGAGGCCGCGCCCGAGCTGGCAATCGTCGCCGTGCCGGCGCCCGGCGTGCTGGGCGTACTGAAAGAGTGCGGCGCCAGGGGCGTGCGCTTTGCCATCATCCTCAGTTCAGGTTTCGGCGAAGCCGGCGACGAAGGTGTCAAGCTGCAGGAGCAGATGATGGCCATCGCCAAGCGCACAGGACTGCGCCTTTACGGGCCCAACTGTCCGGGGCTGACGAACGTCAACAGTCGCCTGGGCTTCACTTTCTCGCCGGCCTTCGCGCACGATTTGAAGCCGGGGCCAATCGGCCTGGCCACGCAGGGCGGAGGCCTGGGCCGTAACGTGATGCAGGCGATGGAGCGCGGCATCGGCATCGGGCTGTGGGCGTCCACCGGCAACGAGGTCGATCTGCAGGTCGCCGACTTCATTCACTACATGGCCGATGCCAGTGACATCAAGGTCATAGTGACCTTGCTCGAAGGCATCAAGGACGGAGCCAAATTCATACGCGCCGTGCAGCATGCAACCGCCATGGGCAAACCTGTCGTGGCGCTGAAGGTCGGCAAGTCCGAATACGGCGCGAAGGCGGCGCAGTCGCACACCGCCTCGCTCACCGGCTCGGCCGAAGTCAACAGCGCCGTATTCAAGCAACTCGGCGTGATCGAGGTCGATGACATCGACGAACTGGTGGACACAGCCTGGCTGCTGGCGCGTGCCATGCCGGGTGCAAACGAAGGCCTGGCGATCTACAGCTCGTCGGGTGGCACCTCGGCGCTGCTCGCCGACGCCGTCGGTTCGGCCGGCCTGACGCTGCCAGATTTCAGTGACGCGACCACGGACGTGCTGCGCGCCGCCCTGCCCGACTACGCCGCCATCGGCAATCCGGTGGATACCACTGCGATGGTATTAAGCGACGCCCAACTCATGCCCAAGACCCTCCGCGCTGTCGTGCGCGACCCGAACATCGGCATGGTGCTGGTGCCGATGGCGCTGGACTATGGCGCAGCCACCGCGCGCATGTCGCGTGACTTCGTCGAGGCGCAGTTGACCAGCCCGGTGCCGATCCTGCCGATCTGGATGAGTGACCGCCTGGGCGAGGGCTATCAACTGCTGGTCGAGCACGGCTTCGCACCGCCGCGCAGCGTCGGCAAGGCGATCAAGGCGGTGCGGCGCTGGGTGGACTATGGCCGCTGGCGGCGCCAGGCCGACTTGGCCTATCGCCCGTCGTTCCTGGACTTGCCGATGCAAAGTGCTGCAGGCACAACACGCTCGATTCCCGAAACGGTGGCCAAGGCGCGCCTGGCGGGTGCCGGCATCGCCGTGCTGCC
>JACMQP010000543.1 GCA_014376915.1 Ramlibacter sp. | reverse complement strand
CGCGCAAGCTCACCCACTGGGTGGCGGTCGGACGCGACATCAGCGAGCGCAAGAGCGCCGAGGAGAAGATCCAGTACCTCGCGTTCTACGACCCGCTGACCAAGCTGCCGAACCGGCAGCTGCTGCTCGACCGGCTGCACGTCGCGCTGTCCGACCAGGAGCGACCGCGCGAAGGCGCTCTGATGTTCATCGACCTGGACAACTTCAAGATCCTCAACGACACGCTCGGCCACCAGAAGGGTGACATGCTGCTGCAGCAGGTCGCAGAGCGCCTGCGCTCGTGCGTAGCCAAGGGCGACACCGTGGCGCGGCTGGGTGGCGATGAGTTCGTGATCCTGATCGAAAACTCCAGCGCCAAGCCGCTGGAGCCGGCGGCGGCCGCGCGCATTGTCAGCGACCGCATCCTGGCGACCCTGGGCGAGCCTTATGTGCTTCCCGGCTACCTGCACCACAGCACGTGCAGCATCGGCGTCACGCTGTTCGGCAAGGTCCCGTGCAGCGTCAGCGAGCTGCTCAAGCAGGCCGACCTGGCGATGTACCAGGCCAAGAGCGCGGGCCGCAACGCCGTCTGTTTTTTCGACCCCGAGATGCAAGCGCTGGTCACGGCCAATGCGGCGCTGGCCTCGGACCTGCGCCAAGCCTGGCGCGAGAACCAGTTCCTGATCGACTACCAGCCGCAGGTCGGCGCCGACGGCCGGATGGTGGGCGTCGAGGCTTTGCTGCGGTGGGACCATCCGGGGCGCGGCCGGGTCGGGCCGGACCATTTCATCCCCACGGCGGAAGAAACATCTCTGATCATCCCGATCGGGCGCTGGGTGCTCGAAACCGCCTGCAACCAGCTCGCCGAGTGGGCCAAGCGGCCGGACCGCAGTCACCTGACCATCGCCGTGAACGTGAGCGTGCGGCAGTTCCGACATCCCGATTTCGTCGACGAGGTGATGCAGGCCATCGCCCATTCCGGCATCGAGCCGCAGAAGCTCAAGCTCGAACTCACCGAAAGCCTGCTGGCCGACGGCATCGAGGTGACGGTCGCCAAGATGGGAAGCCTCAAGGAAATGGGCGTGACCTTGTCGCTCGACGATTTCGGCATGGGGTATTCGTCGCTGTCGTATCTCAAACGGCTGCCGCTGGACCAGTTGAAGATCGACCGCGAGTTCGTCAAAGAAGTCCTGACCGATGCCAACGACGCCGCCATCGCCCGCACCATCATCGTCCTCGCGCAGAGCCTGGGCTTGAGCGTGATCGCCGAAGGCGTGGAAACCGATGAACAGCGAGCCTTCCTGGCCGATCAGGGTTGTCCCTGCTACCAGGGCTACCTGTTCTGCAAGCCGCTGCCGATCGCGCAGCTCGAAAGCTTCATCGAGTCGCTGGAGCGCTGAGGCTCAGACCGGGACGATCTGCAGCGGCGTCGAAGCAATGGCGCGGGGAACGCGCATCACGATCTGCGCAGCGGTGCGGAAAAGTTCTACCGATTCGGCCGCGGCGAGCGCCTGCACATCGGACCAGTCGAGTTGACGGTAAGAAACGGCGAACGGCATTGTCTCGGAATCGTCTTCCTTCGCGTCGCAGCGGACCGTGATCACCACAAAGCCGGCGGAGGCTTCGGCCTTGACCAGCACGTCCGCCGGGCTGGGCGAGGCATCGGTCAGCGTGATCAGCGACGCGCTCAACAGGTTGCGCAACGCTTCGCGGGAGACCTCGAAAGGCAGATCGGGGACCTCGTTGGCGATGCTGTAGCCGCGAAAGTTGAAGTTGCCCGCCAGCAGGCCGACGCATTCCTCCACGCCCTCGCGCAGCCGGATGCCTTCGTCCTCGCCGGGCTCGATCCAGGCGGCCACGTCCAGGCAACTGATCACCGCTTCGCGGGCCAGCCGGTTGATTTTTGAAACGCTCTTCTGTAATTCGTTGGGATTGCTCAGGCCGCGCTCGAGTCGGGCATTGAGCACCTCCGCCATCATTGCCACCGCCTGCAGATTGACGACCATGTCGTGCTTGAGCGCCGGGGCCAGCCGGCGCAAGACGCTGTAGCGCGCGGCTTCGGCTCCGCAGTGCGGCGGCCTGGCGTCGGTGGTGCTGCTGGACGTCGAAACCTGGGCGGCTACTGCCATCGGGGACCTGCCTGGGACTTTGGATTTGCCATCGTAAAAATGTATTTATCCGTGCATTGGTGTGTCGTCAGGTGCGGGCCGCGCCATCTGTAGGACGCGGACTGCACTGCGGCAAGGGCGGCATCAGGGATGGCCTGCGTGGGCGACACGCTCCCACGCCGCGCGCGTCGCCTGCCGCGCTTCCTGCCAGGTCAGGCGCGACCGGCCCTTGACCTGTTGCCAGTCTCGCTGCAAGTCGCCCTCCAGCGAATCGAAGCTGCCCTCGCGGCGCAGCGGGCCGGTGTAGCCGACGCGGAATGCGGGGCTGTAATCGTCATAGCTCAACTCGGACCGATAGTACGGTTGCTTGGTGAACTCGCGCTGCCAGTAAGCGTCTTCGCG
>JACMQP010000542.1 GCA_014376915.1 Ramlibacter sp. | reverse complement strand
TTCGAGCGCTTCGAAGCGGTGTTCTCAGGCGCCGGAGACACCTTGTCCGCCTCGCTGGCTGCGCTGGTGGCCAGCGGCAGCGACCTAACCGCGGCGGCCACCGAGGCGCTCGGTTATTTAGACCGCTGCCTGGACGGGGGCTTTCGCCCCGGAATGGGCAACGTCATCCCCGACCGCCTGTTCTGGGCCCAGCCTGAAGGCGAGGCCGAGCCGCTGACCGAGGAAGAAGCGCAGGCCCTGCAAGTTTTCGACATGCCAGCCCATGACACCAAACACTGACCGCAACCAGCAACTGTTCGACCGGGCCCGCCTGGTCATCCCCGGCGGCGTCAATTCGCCGGTGCGGGCCTTTCGCGCCGTCGGCGGCACGCCGCGCTTCGTCGAACGCGCGCAGGGCGCCTACTTCTGGGACGCCAACGGCCAGCGCTACATCGACTACATCGGCTCCTGGGGTCCGATGATCCTGGGCCACGGCCACCCGGCCGTGGTCGAAGCCGTGCGGAAGGCGGCCCTGGACGGCTTCTCGTTCGGCGCCCCCACCGAGCGCGAGGTGGAACTGGCCGAAGAGATCCTGCGGCTGGTGCCGTCGATGGAGATGGTGCGCCTGGTCAGCTCCGGCACCGAGGCGGCGATGAGCGCCATCCGGTTGGCGCGCGGCGCGACCGGCCGCAGCAAACTGATCAAGTTCGAAGGCTGCTACCACGGCCACGCCGACGCCCTGCTGGTGAAGGCCGGCTCCGGCCTGGCCACGTTCGGCAACCCAACCAGCGCCGGCGTCCCACCCGAGGTGGTGCAGCACACGATCGTCCTCGAATACAACAACATCCAGCAACTGGAAGAAGCCTTTGCGCTGCACGGCAAGGAACTCGCTTGCCTGATGATCGAGCCGATCGCCGGCAACATGAATTTCGTGCGGGCCGGCATCCCGTTCATGCAGCGCTGCCGTGAACTTTGCACCCAGCACGGCGCGCTGCTGGTGTTCGACGAGGTGATGACCGGCTTCCGGGTGGCCCTTGGCGGCGCCCAGAGCGTCTACGCGAAGGCGATCCCCGGCTTCGCGCCGGACATCTCGGTGCTGGGCAAGGTGATCGGCGGCGGCATGCCGCTGGCGGCCTTCGGCGGATCGCGCTCGGTCATGGAGCAGCTGGCACCGCTCGGCCCGGTCTACCAGGCCGGCACGCTGTCAGGCAATCCGGTGGCGACCGCCTGCGGCCTCGCCACCCTGCGCGAGATCGGCAAGCCTGGCTTTTTCGAAGCGCTGTCGGCGCGCACCCGTTCCCTGGTCGACGGCCTGAGCGCCGCGGCGCGCGCAGCCAGCGTGCCTTTCAGCGCCGACTGCGAAGGCGGCATGTTCGGCTTCCTCCTGCTGGATGCGCTGCCACAGAACTACGGCCAGGTGATGAAGACCGACGGGCCGACTTTCAACAAGCTGTTCCACGGCCTCCACGATCGCGGCGTCTACATCGCCCCAGCGCTGTATGAAGCGGGATTCGTGAGCTCGGCGCACAGCGGGCAGGACATCGCGGCGACTGTCGCCGCCGCGCACGAAGTGTTCCAGGGATTGTCATCCCGGCCTTGAGCCAGGATCCATGCCGGTTGGACCCGGCTAGTGCCGGAAGTGGCGCACGCCGGTGAAGACCATGGCGACGCCGCGCTCGTCGGCGGCGGCGATCACCTCCGGGTCGCGCATGCTGCCCCCCGGCTGGATGATGCAGGTCGCGCCGGCATCCACCACCGCGTCGAGGCCGTCCCGGAACGGGAAGAACGCATCGCTCGCCACCACCGTTCCCGCCAGCGACAGCTTGGCGTGCTGCGCCTT
>JACMQP010000089.1 GCA_014376915.1 Ramlibacter sp. | reverse complement strand
GACCACTCGATCATGGTCGATTACTACGGCACGCCCGACGCCATCGACCTGAACATGAAGCTCGAGTTCAAGCGCAACCGCGAGCGCTACGAATTCATGAAGTGGGGCATGCAGGCCTTCAGCACCTTCGGCGTGGTGCCGCCGGGGTTCGGCATCGTGCACCAGGTGAATCTCGAGTACCTGGCGCGCGGGGTGCACCGCGGCGACGACGGCGTGTATTTCCCGGACAGCCTGGTCGGCACCGACAGCCACACCACCATGATCAATGGCATCGGCGTGGTCGGCTGGGGTGTCGGTGGCATCGAAGCCGAGGCGGCGATGCTGGGCCAGCCGGTCTACATGCTCACGCCCGACGTGGTCGGCTTCGAACTGACCGGGCGGCTGCGCGAAGGCTGCACCGCCACCGATCTGGTGCTGACGGTGACCGAAATCCTGCGCAAGGAAAAAGTCGTCGGCAAGTTCGTCGAATTTTTCGGCGAAGGCACCCGCACGCTGGCGCTACCGGACCGCGCGACCATCGCCAACATGGCGCCCGAATACGGCGCCACCATGGGCTTCTTCCCGGTGGACGAACGTACCATCGAATATTTCCGCGGCACCGGCCGCAGCAAGGACGAGATCGAGGCGTTCGAGGCGTACTTCCGGGCGCAGGGCATGTTCGGCGTGCCGGTGGCCGGCGACATCGACTACTCGCAGGTGGTGCGGCTCGACCTCGGCGATGTCACGCCCAGCCTGTCGGGCCCGAAGCGGCCGCAGGACAGGATCGAGCTGGGCAAGGTGGCCAGCCAGTTCACCTCGCTGTTTTCCAAGCCGCCGGCGGAGAACGGTTTCAACCAGTCGGCCGACCTGTTGCTGACGCGCCATCTGGTCCACCACGGCGGCGAGGCGGTCGACCCCAGGGTGCCGGCCAGTCCGCCGACACGCCTGGCGGCACCACGCTTCGAATACGAAATGGAAGCCAACAAGCCGACACTGGCTTCGGCGCAGCACGATGCCCCGCCGCCCGATGTTTCGGTGCAGGACGTGACAATCGGCAACGGCGACATCCTGATCGCCGCCATCACCAGCTGCACCAACACCTCGAACCCCGGTGTGCTGCTGGCGGCGGGGCTGCTGGCGAAAAAGGCGGTGGCGGCGGGCCTGCGCGTGCAGCCGCACATCAAGACCTCGCTGGCGCCGGGTTCGCGCATGGTCACCGAGTACCTCACGCAGACCGGTCTGATGTCGTCGCTGGAGCAGCTCGGCTTCTCGCTGGCGGGCTATGGCTGCACCACCTGCATCGGAAACTCAGGCGACCTGACGCCGGAGATCAACGAGGCGATCACCAAGAGCGACCTGGTGTGCGCGGCGGTGCTGTCGGGCAACCGAAATTTCGAGGCCCGGATCCACCCGAACATCAAGGCCAACTTCCTGGCCAGCCCGCCGCTGGTGGTGGCCTATGCGATCGCCGGCACGGTGCTGCGCGACCTCATGACCGAGCCGGTGGGCAAAGGCAAGGACGGCAAGGACGTCTGGCTGGGCGACATCTGGCCGTCCAGCGACGAGATCCATGCCCTGATGAAGTTCGCCATGAACGGCAAGGCCTTCCGCGCGAACTACGGCAAGGTCAAGTCCGAACCCGGCGAGCTGTGGGAGCAGATCCACGGCGTGGCCGGGGAAACCTACACCTGGCCCAAGAGCACCTATATCGCCGAGCCGCCGTTCTTCAAGGACTTCACGCTGGAGCTGCCGCCTGCGAAGAAGGGCACGCGCGATCCGGGCAGCACCGAAGCGGTGGCGGTGCGTAACGCCCGGATCATCGCGATGTTCGGCGACTCCATCACCACCGACCACATCTCGCCCGCCGGCTCGATCAAGGAAAGCTCACCGGCCGGCCAGTGGCTGTTGGCCAACGGCGTGCTCAAGCCCGACTTCAACAGCTACGGCTCGCGCCGCGGCAACCACGAAGTGATGATGCGCGGCACCTTCGCCAATGTGCGGATCAAGAACCTGATGCTGCCGGCGCTGGCCGACGGCTCGCGCGAAGAGGGCGGCCTCACGATCTACCGCGCGCCCGATGGCGAGGCGAAGAAGATGTTCCTCTACGACGCCGCCATGCAGTACATCGCCGATGGCCAGCCGACGGTCATTTTCGCCGGCGAGGAGTACGGCACCGGCTCGTCGCGCGACTGGGCTGCCAAGGGCACCCAGCTGCTGGGGATCAAGGCCGTGGTCGCGCGCAGCTTCGAGCGCATCCACCGCAGCAACCTG
>JACMQP010000541.1 GCA_014376915.1 Ramlibacter sp. | reverse complement strand
TTCGAGGACTGGCTGTTGCCGGCAGGCAGCCGGCCACGACCGGTCCCGGTCACGCCGGGGGCACCCTTCAACATCATCTATTCCTCCGGCACCACCGGCACGCCCAAGGGCATCGTGCAACCGCACGGCATGCGCTGGGCCCATGTGGCCCGCGCAGCCAGCTACGGCTACGGACCGGAAGCGGTGACGTTGATCGCCACCTCGCTGTGCTCGAACACCACGCTGGTCTCTTTCTTTCCGGCGCTCGCCCGCGGCGGCACCGTGGTGCTGGCGCCACCGAAATTCGACGCCGGCGGCTGGCTGACGCTGGCGGAAAAATACCGCGTGACCCACACCATGCTGGTGCCGGTGCAGTACCAGCGGATCCTGGCGTGCGAGGACTTCGACGACTACAACCTGTCGTCCTTCGTCATGAAGTTCTGCACCAGCGCGCCGTTCCACGCGGCGCTCAAGCGCGAGGTGCTCGATCGCTGGCCAGGCGGACTGGTCGAGTTCTACGGCATGACCGAAGGCGGCGGCACCTGTCTGCTGGAAGCGCACAGCTTCCCGGACAAGCTGGACACGGTCGGCAAGCCGGCCGAGGGCCACGACATTCGCGTGATCGACGAGGACGGCACTGAACTGCCATACGGCAAGGTCGGCGAGGTGGTTGGCCGTTCGGGCGCGATGATGACCGGCTACCACCGGCAGCCGGCCAGGACCCGCGAAGCCGAGTGGCGCGACGACCGCGGCCAGCGTTTCATCCGCACCGGCGACGTCGGCCGCTTCGACCAGGAGGGCTTCCTCACGCTGATGGACCGGCGCAAGGACATGGTGATCAGCGGCGGCTTCAACATCTATCCCAGCGACCTGGAGGCGGTACTGCGGGAGCACCCCGCCGTCGCCGACGCCGCCGTGATCGGCGTGCCTTCGAGGGAATGGGGCGAGACGCCGGTGGCCTATGTCGTTCCTGCTGCCGACAACACCGTCAGCGAAGAACAGATCCGCGCCTGGTTGAATGCCCGCGTCGGCAAGACCCAGCGGCTTTCGGGCGTGCGCTTCACCTCAGAGCTGCCGCGCAGCGAGATCGGCAAGGTGCTCAAGCGGCAGTTGCGGGACGAGTGGGCCCGCGGGTAGCCGCGCCGCATCGCGCTCGCATCCTGGTTGGCGAGGCTGGCGCGGAATCAGCCACGAAGCCGCGGCAGCAACCCCGCCGCGTTGTCCCGCTCGATCATCTTCAGCTGCGCTTCGTCGAACACGCCGCAGTCGCGCAGGCCCTTCACGTGGTCGATGGCGGTGCGGTACGGGAAGTCGGTGCCCAGGACGATCTGCGACGTCGGGACCACCTTGGTCAACGCCGACATGGCCGCCGGGTTGGCGACCTGCGCGGTGTCGTAGTAGAAGCGCCGCAGTTCGGCCGCCACGCCGTCCGGAAACAACGCTGCGCTGCCGGGCACCAGGATCGGGTTGCGCACGAAGCGCTCGATCAGGAACGGCATGGTGCCGCCGGCGTGCGAGAAGATCCAGCGGATGTCGCGGAAGCGGCGCGCGTTGCCGGTGAACAGGATCGAGGCGATGGTGCGCGTGGTGTCGGTGCCGAACTCGATCATCACGGGCTGCACGCCGGGCTGCAGGTTGCCGCAGCAGTTGGCCGCCGTGGGGTGGGTGTAGACCACGGCCTTGCGGCGATTGAGTTCTTCCATGATCGGGAAGAACACCGGGTCGCCCAGCCACTTGTCGCCGTAGCTGGTGAGCAGGCCGATGCCGTCGGCCTTCAGCACGTCCAGCGCATGGGCAATTTCGCGCACTGCGCCATCGACGTCGTACATCGGGATCGCCGCGAAGAAGCCGAAGCGGCCGCGATGGTCGGCGACCAGCCTCGCGCCGTACTCGTTGCTCTCCCGCGCGAGGCGCCGGCCAGCGGCGAGGTCCAGGTCGGGAAACACGATGCCCGGCGTGGTGATCGACAGCACCGAGGTCGCGATGCCGGCCCGGTCCATGTCGGCCAGCGACTTCTCGACCGTCCAGCCGGCGGCCAGGCCGTCGATGCCGCGGCTGCGTGCCACCGCTAGCCAGGCCGGCGGCGACAGGTGGTGATGAACGTCGATCCGGCCCGCGCTTTGCGAAAGGTTCAGGGCTGGCGCCGCCGGAGGCGCCAGCGGCTGGCCGGTGGCGCAACCGGCCAGCACCGTGGCGCCGGCTGCCGCCGCGCCGAGCAGCAGCCGGCGCCGGCCCAGGCCGGCGGCCGCTTTGCCGTCGCACGCCACGCAGTGTTTCCAGCGTGCCGCCTGCAGTGAATTCGAATGCTCCATGACTGTCGCTCCGTGATGGTTGTTTGTGCCCGGAGCTTAGTCGCGTCAGCCCGCATCCGCCACCCTGGCGCCCTGGATGCCGTGCCGTGTCAGGCGTTCGGCAACGAAGCCGGTGCGCTTCATCCGCTCGACAAAATCCGCAAGATACGCGTGCGCCCCGGCGTTGCGCTCGCGTGGCATCGCCATCGCCTGGTTGATCACCATGAAGCGGCCATCGAGCACGCGCACGCCGCCCACCCGCTTCGCATCCGACTCGAGCTGCTGGCGCACGCCAGCCGCCACCGGCCGGCCGCCTTCGAGCATCGCTTCGACCACCGCCTCGGACGTCGGGACCTCCACCATCGTCGCGTGTTTCAGCGTGCGTTTCAGGTACAGCGCATAGGCGCTGCCGGCGCCGACCACGATCGTCGTGCCGGGCTGGTCCACCTGCTCGTTGGCGGTGAGCGGCGAGTCGCCTGGCACGAGATAGGCGCCCTCGATCTGGACGTAGGCGGTGGTGAACTGGATGCTGTCGGCGCGCAGCGGGTCGATCGCCATAAAGCCGATGTCGGCCTTGCCGGTGGCCAGCGCCTCGACCGAGCGGGCCGCGTTCTCGAACTGCAGGAAGGTCGCCGCGACGCCCAGTTCGCGCGCCAGTTCGCGCGCCAGGTCGATCGACACGCCGGCCGGCTTCTCCACGCAGGTGCGGCTGTGGGCCAGCACCGGGTTGCCCATGTTGGGCGAAGCGCGCAGCACGCCGGCAGGAGCGAACTGCGCGATCAGGGAGGGCGTGGCGTTCATTGCGGTCCTTGGTTGGTTGACCGGATTATTGCTCCGCGGTTTGACGCGTCATCGGGCGGGGCGGGGCGCAGCCGGAATCAACCCCCGGCGCCCCAGGGAAGGCCTACGGCGCCTGCGTTACCGCCACCGGCGCCTTGGCCCGCTCCCGCCCGAACCACGCCACGTACAGCACCGGCAGCACGACCAGCGTCAGCAACGTCGCCGTGATCAGCCCGCCGATCACCACGATCGCCAGCGGCCGCTGC
>JACMQP010000540.1 GCA_014376915.1 Ramlibacter sp. | reverse complement strand
CAGACGCTGGAGTTGCCGGTCGCGCCCCAGGTCGCGCGCGACGGCGCCGCGTCGGTCGGTCGTATCAACGCCTACGTCGGAGCGCCCCCGGCCTTCGTCACCGTGCGCCACGGACCGCTCGATGGCCTCTGGAAGGGCTTCGAGCGTACCTGGGAGGTGTCGGTGCTGACGCTGCGGATGATGGGCCGCATGGTGATCGGACAAGCATCGCTGAAGAACTTGAGCGGGCCGCTCACCATCGCCGACTACGCGGGCAAGTCCGCCAGCCTGGGCCTGACGCAGTATTTGGTGTTCCTGGCCCTGATCAGCGTCAGCCTGGGAGTGCTGAACCTGCTGCCGTTGCCGGTGCTCGATGGCGGGCACCTGATGTATTATCTTTGGGAGGGAGTCACTGGAAAAAGTGTCTCCGATGCCTGGATGGAGCGCCTGCAGCGCGGCGGCGTGGCGGTGCTGCTGGTCATGATGTCGATCGCGCTGTTCAACGACGTGACCCGTCTCTTCGGTTAACTTACTCGGCACAACGAAACCGTCCGCTGAACGACGGTCGGGCGAACCTGATTCATGAAAAAACAATTCCAGCGCTTTCGCGTGCGTTCCCTTTCGGCCATGGTGGCCCTGGCCTTCGTGGCCAACACCGCCTGGGCAGTGGACCCGTTCACCGTGAAGGACATTCGGGTCGAGGGCCTGCAGCGGGTCGAACCGGGCACCGTGTTCGCTTCGCTGCCGTTCCGGGCCGGCGAGCAGTACAACGACGAGAAGGGTTCCGCGGCCATCCGTGCGCTGTTCGCCCTCGGCCTGTTCAAGGACGTCCGGCTGGAGACCGCCGGCGACGTGCTGGTGGTGATCGTCGAGGAGCGGCCGACAGTGTCCGACGTCGAGTTCGTGGGTTCCAAGGAGTTCGACAAGGACGTGCTGAAGAAGGCGTTGCGCGAGATCGGCCTGACAGAGGGCCGGCCTTACGACCAGAGTCTGGCCGACCGTGCCGAGCAGGAGCTCAAGCGCCAGTACATCAACAAGAGCCTGTACGGCGCCGAAGTGGTGACCACGGTGACGCCGATCGAGCGCAACCGCGTCAACCTGACCTTCACGGTCACCGAAGGCGACCCGGCCAAGATCAAGGACATCCACATCGTCGGCAACAAGGCTTTCGGCGAGTCGACGCTCAAGGGCCTGTTCGACCTGGACAGCGGCGGCGTCCTGAGCTGGTACACCAAGTCGGACCGCTATTCGCGCACCAAGCTCAACGCCGACCTGGAGGCGCTGCGTTCGTACTACCTGGCGCGCGGCTTCCTCGAGTTCCGCATCGATTCCACCCAGGTCGCCATTTCGCCCGACAAGCAGAGCATCTCGATCACCGTGAACGTGACCGAAGGCGAGCGATTCGTCGTGTCCGGCGTCAAGCTGGAAGGCAACTTCCTGGCCAAGGAAGATGAATTCAAGACCCTGGTGACGATCCGCCCGGGCGAGCCGTACAACGCCGACCAGGTCGCCGAAACCACCAAGGCCTTCATCGACTTCTTCGGCCGCTTCGGCTATGCCTTCGCCCAGGTCGAAGCGCGTCCGGAGATCGACCGCGTCAACAATCGCGTCGCTTTCGTGCTGGTGGCGGACCCGTCGCGCCGTGCCTATGTGCGCCGCATCAATGTCGGGGGCAACAACCGCACCCGCGACGAAGTGATCCGGCGCGAGTTCCGCCAGTTCGAATCGTCCTGGTACGACGGCGACCGGATCAAGCTGTCGCGCGACCGGATCGACCGGCTCGGCTACTTCAAGGAAGTCAATGTCGAGACCAGCGACGTGCCAGGCGCCCCCGACCAGGTCGACCTGAACGTCAACCTGGTGGAAAAGCCCACCGGCAGCCTGCAGCTGGGCGCCGGCTTTTCCAGTGCCGAAAAGCTCGCCCTGTCGTTCAGCATCAAGCAGGAAAACGCGTTCGGCTCGGGCAACTATCTGGGGGTCGAGGTCAACACCAGCAAGTACAACCGCACCATCGCCTTCAGCACGGTGAACCCGTACTTCACGGCGGACGGCATCTCGCGCACGATCGATTTCTACCACCGCAGTTCCAAGCCGTACCAGGACCAGGGCGGCAACTACGAGCTGGTGACCTCGGGCGCTGGCCTGCGCTTCGGCGTCCCGTTCAGCGAGCTGGACACCGTGTTTTTCGGCGGCAGCCTCGAGCGCACGACGATCAAGCCCGGCACCAACATCCCGGCCGCCTACCTGGCCTATGCCGACCGCTTCGGTTTTACCAGCTACGCCTTGCCGCTGGCGATCGGCTGGGCCCGCGACGATCGCGACAGCGCGCTCTCACCGACGTCCGGCCGCTTCCAGCGGCTGGGTACCGAATGGGGCATCGCGGCCGACGCCCGCTACCTGCGCGCCAACTACCAGTACCAGCAGTACATCCCACTGAGCAAGCAGTTCACGCTGGCGCTCAATGGCGAAGCCGGCTGGGGCAAGGGCCTGTCGGGTCGGCCGTTCCCGGTGTTCAAGAACTTCTACTCGGGCGGCCTGGGGTCGGTGCGCGGCTTCGAGCAGGGCACACTGGGCCCGCGCGACGTCACCGGCTCGGTGATCGGCGGCCCCAAGAAGTTCACGCTCAACGCCGAGGTCATCACGCCGTTCCCGGGCGCAGGCAACGACAAGACGCTCCGGCTGTTCGGTTTCGTCGACGCTGGCAACGTGTTCGGCGAAAACGAGAAGATCAGCCTGTCGACCTTCCGGTCGTCGGTCGGCGTGGGCGTCAGCTGGATTTCTCCGATCGGCCCGCTGCGGCTGGCCATCTCCAACCCCATCCGGAAGTTCGCTGGCGATAGAATCCAGAAATTGCAATTCCAGATCGGAACGTCTTTCTAATGAAGCATCTTCTCCGTCAGTGGCTGCTGGTCCTTGCGGGCCTCACGGCCTTCGGGGCGCAGGCACAGGACTTTCGTGTCGGCTTCGTCAACACCGACCGCATCTTCCGGGAAGCGAATACCGCCAAGGCGGCACAAGCCAAACTCGAGCAGGAGTTCTCGCGTCGCGAGAAGGAACTGAACGACGTCGGCAACAACCTCAAGACGCTCTCCGAGAAGTTCGAGCGGGAGGCGCCGACGCTGTCGGAAGCCCAGCGTACCCAGCGCCAGAAGCAGCTGGTGGACCAGGACCGTGAATTCCAGCGCAAGCGCCGCGAGTTCCAGGAAGACCTCAACGCCCGCAAAAACGAGGAACTGCAGCAGGTTCTCGAACGCGCCAACAAGATCGTCAAGCAGGTGGCCGAAGCCGAGAAATACGATGTGGTGCTGCAGGAAGCGGTCTACATCAACCCCAAGCACGACATCACTGACAAGGTGATCAAGGCGCTGAACGCGGCCAAGTGATGCTGGCCGGCACAACGTGGCGCTGCGTCTAGCCGCGATCGTTGAAGCGCTCGGCGGGGAGCTGCATGGCGACCCCGGCCTGACGGTCGAAGGTCTCGCGCCGCTGGAGCATGCCGGTCCCGGCCAGCTCGCTTTCCTCGGCAACCCCCGTTACCAGCCGCAGCTGGCCGCCTCGCAGGCGGCCTGCGTTATCGTCGGGTCGGCCATGCGCGATGCCGGGATCATGCGCGGCGCCTGCATCGTCACCGCCGACCCCTACCTGTATTTCGCCCGTCTCACGCAGCTGTGGAAGCGGCATGCCTCACCGCCGGCGGGGCCGGCCATCCATCCCAGCGCCATCGTCGATCCCGATGCGGTGATCGATCCCTCGGCGCGCATCGGCGCCCTGTGCGTGGTCGAGCGGGGCGCGCGCATCGGCGCGCTGACCGTGCTCAAGGCGCGGGTTACGGTGGGCGAGGACTGCGTCATCGGCGAGCGCTGCATCCTGCATTCCGGCGCGGTGATCGGCGCCGACGGCTTCGGCTTCGCGCCGAACGCCGGCGCCTGGGAGAAGATCGAGCAGCTCGGCGCGGTGCGGATCGGCAACGATGTCGAGATCGGCGCCAACACCTGCATCGACCGCGGGGCGCTGGCCGACACCGTGATCGAGGACGGCGTCAAGCTCGACAACCTGATCCAGATCGGCCACAACGTCCACATCGGCAAGCACACGGCGATCGCGGGCTGCGCGGGCGTGGCCGGCAGCGCCAGCATCGGCGCGCATTGCACGATCGGCGGGGCGGCGTCGATCCTGGGCCACCTGCGGATCGCCGACCATGTCCACATCTCGGTGGCTTCGGTGGTGACGCGGTCGATCACCCGCCCCGGCAATTACACCGGCTTCTTTCCCATCGACGACAATGCGGCCTGGGAAAAAAACGCGGCGACGCTCAAGCAGCTTTACAACCTGCGCGAACGCCTCAAGGCGATAGAGAAAAAATGACGATCCCCACGCTGATCACTTCGTATATTTCGCTGTCTCCCGAGGAGGCATTTTTCGCCTTGGGGCGGTTCTGCGGCAATTCATCATGATGGACATTCACCAAATCCTCAAGCAACTGCCGCACCGCTATCCGTTCCTGCTGGTGGACCGGGTGCTCGCCGTCGAGAAGGGCAAGAGCATCAAGGCGCTGAAGAACGTCACCATCAACGAGCCGTTCTTCGTCGGCCACTTTCCGCATCGTCCCGTGATGCCGGGGGTGCTGATGCTGGAAGCGATGGCGCAGGCCGCCGCGCTGCTGGCATTCGATACCCTGGGCGTCAAGCCCGACGACAAGACCTTGTACTACTTCGCCGGCATCGACGGCGCGCGCTTCAAGCGGCCGGTCGAGCCGGGCGACCAGCTGGTGATGGACGTGACACTGGACCGGATGAAGTCCGGCATCTTCAAGTTCAAGGGCATCAGCCGGGTAGGCGACGAAGTGGCCTGCGAAGCCGAGCTGATGTGCACGATGCGAACCATCGCCTGAGGTCGTACGGGATGGCTCTGATCCACCCGACGGCCATCGTGGAAGCCGGCGCGGAGATCGACAGTTCGGTCGGCATCGGGCCGTACTCGGTGATCGGCCCGCACGTGAAGATCGGCGCCGGCACCACGGTCGGCCCGCACTGCGTGATCGAAGGCCGCACGACGATCGGCCGCGACAACCGCATCTTCCAGTTCAATTCGCTGGGCGCGATACCGCAGGACAAGAAGTACGCCGGCGAGCCGTGCGAGCTGGTAATCGGCGACCGCAATACCATCCGCGAGTTCTGCACCTTCAACATCGGCACACCCGCCGGCGGCGGCGTCACCCAGGTCGGCGACGACAACTGGCTGATGGCCTATGTGCACCTGGCGCACGACTGCAAGGTCGGCAACCAGACCATCTTCGCCAACAACTCGCAGCTGGCCGGCCACGTGGAGGTGGGCGACTGGGTCATCCTGGGCGGCTTCACCGTCGTGCACCAGTTCATTCGCATCGGGGCGCACGCGATGACGGCGATGAATTCGCTGCTGTTCGCCGACCAGCCGCCGTTCGTGATGAGCCAGGGCCAGCCGGCGCAGGCCCGCTCCATGAATTTCGGGGGCCTGCCCCGGCGCGGCTTCTCGCCCGGGCGGATCGCGGTGGTGAAGGCCATGCACAAGGCCCTGTACCGCGACGGTCTCACCCTGGAACAGGCGCGTGAGCGGATCGCCGGGCTGGCCGGGCCGACGCCGGATGCGGCGCTTGACGT
>JACMQP010000539.1 GCA_014376915.1 Ramlibacter sp. | reverse complement strand
CGCCACGGCCCCCGCCGCCAGCCTGGCGCCCTCGGCTTCGGCAAATTTCTCCAGCGTGCTGACGACCAGCTCGATCTTCTGCTCCAGCGGCCGGTCCTTGCCACGGACCATCGAATCAACCAGACGGCTGGACTCGGGCTTCGTGGGGTCGAACTGCGCCAGGCCCTGGTTGTACTGACCGATGATCTGAGCGTGCATCCGGCTGGCCTCGTCGACGCTGTCGGTCGGCACGCCCAGCTTCGCCATCCCCTGCTTCACCTCCTGGAATTGCTTGCCGACCTTGGTGTCGCCGCTGCGGAACGCTGCCAGGTAGCGTTCGTAATCCTTCGGCTCGTGGCCGCGCAGCAGAACATTCTTGAATTCCTGGATCTGGACCTTGAACGCCACTTCGGCATTGCGGGCCGCGTCGGCGGCATCCATCATGTCGCGCGCAGTCCTGAGGTTGGCCGCGTTGACGGCCTGGGCCCGCTCCAGCGCGTACACGCCGTACAGGCCGACGGACAACATGGCGGCGACCAGCAGCGCGATCAGAGCGGACAGCTTCACGGAGATTTTAAGGTTGGAGAACATGGACGTCCTGGTTGTGATGGCGTGGTGCGGATGCGTTGCCGCCAACTGCACTAGCAAAGACCATACCTGCTGATGCATTCAGATGCGAATTGTAACATATAGTTACCTTCGCGGCCACCGCGAGGTTGCCGGAGTGGGCGCCGAACTGCACCGGATTTGGCCCGCCCATGGTGTTGCCAGAACGGACTGACACGGCTCAGCCTGCGGTCGACCAGCGCGCAGCCGGCCGCTTCCTGCGGCGCAGGAAACCATATAAACTGTATATACCGTTTCAATAACATCGAGGTTCAGCCATGGCAACTGCCAAGAAAACCCCCAGAGCTCCCGCGCCCGTCCGCAAGCCGGCGCCCAGGAAATCGGTGGCCGTCAAGGCCGCGCCGAAGCCGGCAACCCTGCCCGCCTTCAAGGCAGTCGCCGCCCCCAAGACCGACAGGCCGAAGAAGCCCAAGCTGGTGCGCGACAGCTTTACCATCCCCAAGATCGAGTTCGCGGTGCTGCAGGATCTGAAGCAACGCGCCGCCAAGAGCGGAACCGCCGCCAAGAAGAGCGAGATCCTGCGCGCCGGGATCAAGGCCCTCGCCGCCATGAACGATGCAGCTTTCGCCGCCGCCATGGGCGCGGTGCCGCCGATCAAGACCGGCCGGCCGGCCAAGGAGTAGCCGGCGCCGACAGCCGGAACTACATCACGTCGGGCGACTGCACGGCGAGCAGCACCGTCTGCTGGTGGCCGTCGCGTTCGCGGGTGCGCAGCCACCAGACAGCGCCCTTGCGGAGCGGGCAATTGTCCGCCTTCAGACCGATCAGTTGCGCGACCGCCTGCCCCAGCATCGGCTGATGGCCGACCACCAGCACGCTTTGCCGGGCCTGCGGCCAGTCCGCCGCTTCCAGCAGCTGGTCGGCCTTGTTGTCCGGCGCCAGCTCGTCGCGCAATTTGTACTTGCGCCCCAGCGGCAGCACGGTCTGCTCGCAGCGCAGCGCCGGGCTGCAGAGGATCCGCGCATTCTCCGGCAGGTGCAGGTCCAGCCACTTCGCCATTCGGGCGGCCTGCTTCTCGCCGCGCGGGGTCAGCGCGCGCTGCAGATCGTCCAGGCCATCGCGTTCGTCTTCGGCCTCGGCGTGGCGCCACAGGATCAGGTCCATCGTCATCCCCTTTCGCCGTCGGGGCGCGCGGCGTAACGCGCCATCAGCGCGCTCTGGGCGCCATGGCCCCGGGGTTCTCCCGCGCCCTTGACCCGTTTGTAGGTGCCGTCGGCCAGCAAATCCCAGGCGTCGCGGTCGTCGTGCAGACAGGCCACCAGGCATTCGTCGATGATGCGCTGGCGCAAGCGCGGATCGGTCACCGGCCAGGCCACCTCGACCCGGCGCAGCATGTTGCGGTTCATCCAGTCGGCGCTGGACAGGAACAGTTCCTCAACGGCACCGCACCTGAAATAGAACACGCGCGAATGCTCCAGGAACCGGCCGACGATCGAGCGCACCCGGATGTTGTCGGTGAGGCCCGGAACGCGGGCCGGCAGCATGCAGGCCCCGCGCACGATCAGGTCGATCTTCGCGCCGTGGCCGCCGGCGCGCACCAGGGCCAGCATCAGCGCCTCGTCGGTGAGCGCATTCATCTTGAGCACCACGCGCGCCTCGATGCCGCGTGACGCCGCCTCCCCCAGCGCGTCGAGCTTCTCGATCAGCTTGCGGTGCAGCTGGAACGGAGCGACCAGCGCCAGGTTCAACCGCGGCAGCCGGCTCTGGCTGGCCAGCTGCAGGAACACGTTCTCCAGGTCGGCTGTCAGGAGCGGATCGGCCGTCAGGTAGCTCAGGTCGGTGTACAGGCGACCCGTCATCGGGTTATAGTTGCCGGTGCCGAGGTGGGCGTAGCGGCGCAGCGCCTTGCCTTCGCGCCGGGTCACCAGCAGCATCTTGGCGTGGGTCTTCAGGCCCACCACGCCATAGACCACCTGCGCGCCGAT
>JACMQP010000538.1 GCA_014376915.1 Ramlibacter sp. | reverse complement strand
GGGTAACCTCGCGCCCCATGTCCAGTTGGCTCCGCATCTTTGTCTTCGTGTGCTGCGTGCCCCACGCGGCACTGGCCGCTCCGGCCGAAGACGACATGGGCCGGTTCATGGCGGACAAGGGTTTGCTGGACCGGCTGGAACTGGTCCGAACCAGGGTTGCGGACACGGCCTCCGACCTGGTGCTCAACGCAATGGGGTTCCTCGGCGTGCCGTACCGGCGCGGCGGCAATTCGGCGGAAACCGGCTTCGATTGCAGCGGCTTCGTCCGCGCGATGTACGAACAGACCGTCGGCCTGGTGCTCCCGCGCCGCGCCAACGAGCAGGCTGCCGCGACCCAGAGCATCGACCGCAAGGACCTGCAGCCCGGCGACCTGGTCTTTTTCAACACCATGCGCCACGCCTTCAGCCATGTCGGCATCTACGTCGGCGAAGGCAAGTTCATCCACTCGCCCAGGCCCGGTGCCCAGGTGCGCGTGGAAGACATGGGCGGCAACTACTGGGCCCGCCGCTTCGACGGTGCGCGCCGCGTGCCAGTGGCCGCGAGCCCCGTGCCGGCCGTGCAGTCCGCCCAGCCCTGATCCCCGCCGGCGCCGTTCGCGCCATCCGGCTATGCTTCGCGGCGGAACCATCTCATCCCCGGGAGCAAACAAGTGACCAAACTGAACGTCAATGGAACAGTGCGCGAATTCGAGGCCGAGCCCGACACTCCATTGCTGTGGGTGCTGCGCGAGCAGCTTGGGCTGACCGGCACCAAGTATGGCTGCGGTATCGCGGCGTGCGGCGCCTGCACGGTGCACCTGGACGGCGTCCCGACCCGAAGTTGCGTCCGGCCCGTTTCCACTGTGGGCCCGGACGAGAAAATCGTGACCATCGAAGGACTGTCGCCCGACGGGTCCCATCCGGTGCAGAAAGCCTGGGCCCAGCTCGACGTGCCCCAATGCGGCTACTGCCAGTGCGGAATGATCATGACGGCCACCGCGCTGCTCAAGGCCAAGCCGAATCCGACCGACGCCGACATCGACGAGGCGATGACCAACATCTGTCGCTGCGGCACCTACAACCGCATTCGCGCCGCGATCAAGGTCGTCGCCCAGGGTGGCAACACCAAGAGCGCTGCGCTTGCGATCCAGCACACCGACGGGAGCACGACATGAGCGCGCGCGCAACCGGCGTCAGCCGCCGCGGCTTCCTCGCCGCCTCCGCATCCACCGGCCTGGTGGTCGCCTTCCACATTCCGCTGGCAGGGGTTGCCGCGGCGCAAACCGCTGTCCCCGCCGAAGTGAATGCCTGGGTGGTGGTGCGTCCCGAC
Organism: Ramlibacter sp.; assembly: GCA_014376915.1. Next base: position 4,516 of record JACMQP010000538.1, on the reverse strand, counting down.
GACACCGTGGTCATCCGCATCGCGCGCTCCGAAATGGGCCAGGGCACGCTGACCGGGCTTGCCCAGCTCGTGGCTGAGGAGCTCGAGTGCAACTGGGCCAAGGTCACGACCGAATATCCGACGCCGGGCCAGAACCTGGCGCGCAATCGCGCGTGGGGGAACTTCGGCACCGGCGGCAGCCGGGGCATCCGCGAGTCGCAGGACTATGTGCGCAAGGGCGGCGCCGCCGCCCGCATGATGCTGGTCCAGGCCGCGGCCGATCAGTGGAAAGTCCCTGTGGCCGAGTGCCAGGCCGTCAGCAGCCTCATCACCCACGCGCCGAGCGGCCGCACCCTGACCTATGGCAACGTGGCGACAGCTGCGGGAAACCTCACGCCGCCAGCCACCGTCACGCTGAAGGACCCGAAAGACTGGAAGCTGGTCGGCAAGCGGCTGGCGCGGCTGGACACGATCGACAAGGTCACCGGCCGGCAGATCTACGGCGCCGACCTCGCGCTGCCCGGAATGCTGAGCGCGGCGATCAAGGATTGCCCGGTGTTCGGCGGCAAGGTGAAAAGCTTCGACCCCGCCGTCGCGCTGAAGCGCCCGGGCGTAAAGAAGGTGGTGCGGGTCGGCGATTCCGCTGTCGCCGTGGTCGCGGACACTTGGTGGCGAGCCAAGACCGCGCTGGACGCGATGCCCATCGAATGGGACAACGGTCCGAACGCTTCCGCCTCTAGCGCCAGCGTGGCGGCGATGCTCAAGGCCGGACTGGACGCGAACGACGCGGTGGTCGGCAACCAGAACGGCGACGTCAAGGCCGCCCTTGCCGCTGCGCCGCGCCGGATCGAAGCGGTGTATTCGTACCCGCATCAGAACCACGCGACCATGGAGCCAATGAACGCGACGGCGCGCTGGACGCCCGAGCGCTGCGAGGTGTGGACCCCGACCCAGAACGGCGAGGCCGCGCTCGCCGCCACGTCGGAAGCCGCTGGCCTGCCCGCATCGAAATGCGACGTCTACAAGTTGCACCTGGGCGGTGGCTTCGGCCGGCGCGGCGCCGTCGACTGGGTGCGGCAGGCGGTGGAGATCGCGAAGGAGCTCCCGGGCGTGCCGATCAAGCTGCTGTGGACCCGCGAGGAAGACATGCTGCACGGCAAGTACCACCCGGTCACACAGTGCAAGCTGCAGGCCGGCCTCGACGCCCAGGGCAATGTCACCGCGCTGCACATGCGGATCTCGGGCCAGTCGATTCTGGCCGGCGTCGCGCCGCAGAGCATCCAGAACGGCAAGGACCCGGTGGTGTTCCAGGGCCTGAATCCGCCCGGGCCGGAAGCATCGATCGGCTACAGCTTCCCCAACCTGCTGGTCGACCACGCGATGCGCAATCCGTCGGTGCCGCCGGGCTTCTGGCGCGGCGTGAACCTGAACCAGAACACGATCTATCTGGAAAGCTTCATCGACGAGATCGCGGCCGCAACCCAGCAGGACCCGCTGGCGCTGCGCCGCAAGCTGATGGCCAGCCATCCCAAGCACCTGGCCGTGCTCGAGGCGGTGGTCAAGCGCGTCGGCTGGGGCACCCCGCCGCCCGACGTCAACGGCCAGAAGGTGTACCGCGGCCTCGCCCAGACCATGGGCTTCGGCAGCTACGTCGCAGCGTGCGCCGAGGTGTCGGTCAGCCCGGACGGCATCCTGAAGGTGCATCGCATCGTGGCGGCGACGGACTCGGGCTACACCGTCAACCCGCAGCAGATCGAGGCGCAGGTCGAGGGTTCGTTCGCCTATGGGCTGTCGGCCGCGCTCTTCGGCGAATGCACGCTGAAGGACGGCCGCATGGAGCAGGAGAACTTCAACACCTACCCGGTGGTGCAGATGCAGCACATGCCGAAGGTCGAGACGGTGCTGGTGCCTTCCGGCGGCTTCTGGGGTGGTGTCGGCGAACCAACGATCGCCGTTGCGGCGCCGGCGGTGCTCAACGCCATCTACGCCGCGACCGGCAAGCGGATCCGCGACCTGCCGCTGAAGAACCACAGCCTGAAGCAGGCCTGAGACGGCGATGAACAAGGTGCTGGCGCTGGCGTTGGCTCTGTCGGCGCTGTCGGGCGCGGCCCTCGCGGCCGATGGCGCGGCAGCCGATGCGATCCGCCTGACCGGTGGACCCGGCGACGCCGCGCGCGGCCGCGCCATCGTCGCCAGTCGCCAGGTCGGCCTGTGCCTGCTGTGCCACCCGGCGCCGATTCCCGAAGAGCGGTTCCAGGGCAACCTGGCGCCGGACCTGGCCGGCGCCGGCGCGCGCTGGACCGAAAGCCAGTTGCGGGCGCGGCTGGTCGACGCCCGCCGCCTGAACCCGCAAACCATCATGCCCGCGTACTTCCGGACCGACGGCCTGATCCGGGTCGGGACGGCGTGGCAGGGCAAGACGCTGTTTGGCGCGCAGGAGCTGGAAGACGTTGTGGCTTACCTGGTGACGCTGCAATGAGCGCATGCATGCCGCAGCGGCGTGGCGTCCTGGCCATCGGAGTGGCGCTCGCCAGCGTGGTCCTGGTTCGGCCTGCAGCGGCGCAGTCGGAGGAGCTTGCGGCCGCGGTCGCCGCCTTCGCTGGCGGCGCACCGGTCCGGCCAGGGCGCGTCACCCTGGAGATCGCCAAGCTGGTGGACAACGGCAACGTGGTGCCGGTATCGGTCACGGTCGACAGCCCGATGACGGCGTCCGAACACGTCACCGCCATCGCCATCTTCAACGAGAAGAATCCGCAGCGCGACGTGGCGAAGTTCAAGCTCGGTCCGCGCGCCGGCAAGGCCTCGGTCTCGACGCGGATCCGGCTCGCGACCAGCCAGCAGCTGGTTGCCGTCGCCGTGCTGAGCGACGGCAGCTTCTGGTCCGACAGCGCCGACATCATCGTCGTGCTGGCGGCCTGCATCGAAGGAGATAGTTGAGGCCATGGCCCGCACCCTCCTCAACCTGCCAAAAACCGCGCGGCGCGGCGAAGTGATCGAAATCAGGACCCTGATCGCGCACCCGATGGACTCGGGCTACGTACCCGACGCGCAGGGACAGCGGGTCCCGCGCAACATCATCCAGCGATTCGCCTGCCGCTACAACGGTGAGGCGGTGTTCAGCGCGGAGCTGTTCCCGGCGATCTCGGCCAATCCCTACCTGGTGTTCTATACCGTGGCCACGGAGTCCGGCACCCTGGAATTCGAATGGCAGGGCGACCGCGGCTTCGCCCAGACCGAACGCGTCGCGATCACGGTGACATGAGGCGGCGGGCGCGCCTCGCGATGCTGACGGCGCTGGCAATGCTGCTGGGTTGCGCGACGCCTGCCACGCCACCCGCTCCCGACACGCGGCGCTCGGGTTTCGACTTCATGGGCGCGCAGACCCAGGCCATGCAGCGCGACGACGGCGCGAATCCGGCAATGCTGTGGGTGCAGGACGGCCAGGCCGCGTGGAACGCTGTGCCGGCTCCTCCGTCGAGGTCCTGCGCCAGCTGCCATGCCGCGGCCGAAAGCAGCATGCGCGGCGTCGCCGCCCGCTATCCGGCGTGGGACGCGGCACTGGCGCGGCCCGTCAACCTCGGCGCGCGGATCAACCTGTGCCGCGAGCGTTACCAGCAAGCAGCTGCGCTGGCGGCCGACCAGCCCCAGTTGCTCAGCCTAGAAGCCTACGTCGCGCACCAGTCGCGTGGGCTGCCGATCGCGCCCGATCCCGATCCGCGGCTGCAGCCATTTCGCACGCGCGGTGCGCAACTGTTCGTGCAGCGCATGGGCCAGCTGGACCTCTCGTGCGCGCAGTGCCACGACCAGCTTGCCGGCCAAAAGCTCGCGGGCAGCGCGATCCCGCAGGCCCACCCCACCGGCTATCCGCTGTACCGCCTCGAGTGGCAGTCCCTGGGTTCGCTGCAGCGGCGGCTGCGCGGCTGCATGGTGGGCGTGCGGGCCGAACCCTTCGCGCCCGGCAGCGTCGAGTTCGTCGAACTCGAACTGCATCTCGCGGCGCGCGCCATGGGAATGCTGCTCGAGACGCCGGCGGTGCGGCCGTGATGCCGAAGCACTGGCTGGCCGCGCTCGCCAAGTCGCCCGTCGAAGCAGCGTGACGGCTCGGACAGCCGCTGCCGCCGGCCTGCCGGTGCCCGAGAAAATTGCCCCTGCGCGGCCGCTAGCTGCCCGGCATCACCACTTCTTCCACCAGGGACGCTTTCCGGAGCCGTGGGGGCCCGGTTCGATGCCCAGGTCAGCGAGAGAGGGCTGCGCCGTCGCGCGCAGGCCCAGCCTGACCTGCGCCTCGCGGTTGCCATGCTGCGCCGCCTGCTCGTACAGCGCGCGGGCCCTGTCTGCATCCTGCGGCACGCCGTTGCCGCTTTCGTGCAGCGCCGCCAGGGCCAGCAGCGCCTCACTGGAGCCGTGGCCCGCCGCCCTCCGGTACCAGTGCGCCGACGCGGCGCTGTCCTGTCCCACGCCGAGGCCGCGCAGGTAGCGCACGGCCACCTGCGACTGCGCCGCGGGATGGTCTTGCTCTGCCGCCTGCAGGTAGAGG
>JACMQP010000537.1 GCA_014376915.1 Ramlibacter sp. | reverse complement strand
CGCGCCGAAGTCGGCGGGCTTGACCAAATGGTGATCGAAGCCTGCGTCCTTCGAGCGTTGGCGGTCCGTCTCCTGACCATAGCCCGTCATCGCTGCCAGCACGATATCCCCGCGCTCAGGAAGCTCGCGAATTCGCTTTGCCACTTCCAGACCGGTGAGTCCGGGCAAACCGATGTCCAGCAGCACAAGGTCCGGCCGGAAGTCCTGGAGGACTTCGAGCGCAGCCAGGCCATCGTGGGCCATCCGGACGACGTGCCCTGTCGCTTCAAGCAGATCTGACAGGCTCTGCGCCGCATCCAAGTTGTCATCCACCACCAGCACCCGACAGCCGTTTCCGGGCGGCTGGGCCGTTTCGGAGGCAGGCAACGGCGACGGCAACTGGAGCAACTCCATCGGCATCGCCGGCAGCCGCACGACAAACTCGCTGCCTTGCCCCAGGACGCTGAAAGCGGCGACGGTTCCGCCATGCAGATCGACCAGGCGCTGCACCAGACACAGGCCGATGCCCAACCCGCCTTGCGAGCGGTCGAGGGACCGTTCCGCCTGTGTGAACAGGTCGAAGATATGCGGCAACAGTTCGGCGCCGATGCCGATGCCCGTATCCCGCACCCGCAGCACCGCCTCGTCGCCCTCCTGCTGGACATCCACCACGATGCGGCCGCCGTCGTCGGTGTACTTCGCGGCATTGGTCAGCAGGTTCACCACCACCTGCTCCAGACGGGCAGCGTCAGCATGCAACCAAAGGGGTCGCGGCGGCAGCGACACCGTGAGTTCGTGCCGCCGTTGTTCAACCAGCGGCTGGGCCGTTTCGATCGCCCGTTCCACGATGCCGCCCAGGGCGATCCGCTCACGTCGAAGCTGGACCCTGCCGGTGGTGATGCGGGAGATTTCCAGCAGGTCATCGACGAGATGCTTCAGTTGCGCCACCTGGCGCTCGATGACGCTGCGGGCCTGCCGCTGGACCGGATCCTCGTTCTTCTGCAGACGAAGCATGTGCACTGCGTTGGTCAGCGGGGCGAGCGGGTTGCGTAGTTCATGGCTGAGCATCGCCAGGAACTCGTCCTTGCGACGGTCCAGGTCGGTCAGCGCTTCCGCCTGCTGCTGCAACTTGTGCTCCAGCCGGCTGCGCTCGGTGATGTCGTAGAAGCAGGTGATTGCGCCGTTCACTCTTCCTTGGTCATCCTTGAGCGGAACCACATTGACGACGACCGTGATGCGCGAGCCGTCGGGCCGCTCGACATCGACCTCCAGGTCGTGCATCGCCGGTATTTCACTCTTCAAAACTCTTGTTATCGCGGATTTCGAAAAAGGCATTAACGTGCCACCGGGCAGATACGTTTTAAACGAACCGCGAAACAGCTCGTCGGTGTCGCCAAACTTGGGTTCCCGTTCCCATAGCTTCACAGCTCCCTGGTTGTATTCCTGAATAACTCCGGCACTGTCGCACGAATACATCGCGATCGGCCCCCAATCGAACAAAGCACGGAAGCGCTCTTCGCTTCGGCGCAACGCGGCGTCGGACTTTCTGCGTTCCGTGATGTTGGTGAACAGGATGGCAACTTTCTGGCTGTTCGTTTCCCCGACCTTAAAAGCATAAACGTCGAACCAACGGTTCTGCAGGGCTTTCGCTTCGTTGACGAAACGAATCGCCTCGCCCGTCAAGGCGACCTTGCCGTAAGTCTCGAACCAATAAGCTTCGTGATCCGGGGCCAGTTCGCGCATCCGCTTTCCGATCGCGTCGGGCATGCCGGTGAGCTTGGTGAAGGCAGGATTCATTTCCAGGAAGCGGTAATCGACAGGCTTGTTGTGCTCGTCGAAAATCATCTCGACAATGCAATAACCTTCGTCCATCGAATTGAACAGACTGCGATAGCGCTCTTCGCTGGCGCGAAGTTGCTGCTGCGCCAGGACGCGCCTGGAGATGTCGCGAAAGTAGCACACCACACCGTGGCGGTCATCTGGAAGCGGAATCCGGTTGATCTGCCACTCGTAGTAATCGGTCGTCTGCCGGTCCGCGTGCTGCTGGATCAATTCAGGGACATGGCGGGACTCACCGGTTTCCAGCGTGTGGCGGAATTGTTTGATGAACTCGTCAGCCTGCGTTTTGGGCCACAAAGTGTGCATCACCTCGGCAAAATCGCGGCCGATCAGGGCAGGAGTATTTCCAAACGCCGGCAAGGCTGCAGGGTTCACATGGCGAATGCGGAAGTCGGCATCGATCAGGTACACGCCAAGGGGTGCGTCGTTGAAAAGCGCCTCGAACTGCGCGGTGCGTTGACGCAAGGCTTCCTCGGCCCGCTTGCGTCCAGTGATGTCCTTGAAAATTACCGCAACGCGACGCCGCGTTTCGTCCTGGACCGGAAGCGCGTAGAGTTCCAGCACGCGTCCCTGAGAAACAAGTCCTTGTTCAAACCTGATCGACTCGCCGGTTCTCAGCACGGTGTCGTAGGTGATCAACCATTTCTCGGATTCATCCGGAACGACTTGCCGAATCGTTTTCCCGACCACGTCGCGTACGCCTGACTGCACCGCGAACGCCTCGTTGGCCTCGATATAGATGAAATCCAGCGGCGCCTCCGCTTCGCTTTCCACTTTCTCGATGATGCAGAAGCCTTCGTCGATGGATTCGAACAGGGTGCGGTAACGTTGCTCACTGTTGCGCACTGCCGCTTCGGCCCGAAGGCGTTCCAGTCGCGTCCAGATGCGCGCGGTCAGTTCACGTGCCAGTTCGATCTGGTCTTCGCGCCAGTCATGGGCCTCGGATTTGTAGAGACACATTGCAAAGCGCCATAGCCGGTCCCGGACCAGCGGCACGCAGAGGAAAGAGCCGATTTTGAGCGTCGCAAACTTGCTGGGGTCCGTGCGTGGATCGAGGACAACGTCGCGTACAACGATCACTTCTCCTGCGCAGGCGATCCGTATAAATTCCTGCTCCACAAAATCCGCAAGGCAATAAGTCCCTGACAGGCCCGGCACATCGTCCCGATGCCAGTCATGGTTGACCACCACCTCCTGTGCCGTTTCGTTGATTTCGGCAAATGCGCAAAGCGACAACTGGAGATGCGCGCCCACTTTTGCGCCGACGGACTGCATCATTTCCTGCACATTCGTCCAATGCATGAGATCGTGGCTGAACGAGGCCAGGAACTCCAGATTCATTTCGCGGCGTCGCTGATCGGTCACATTGCGCGAAACGGCGAGCAGACGCTCGGGCAGCCCGTTGGCACTCAAAATAGGCGACACCCGCACGCTCCACCATTTGGCTTCACCCTGCGGTGTCGGGAAAAAGCCCACGAACTCTTCCTTCTTTCCCGCCGCTGCGGCAGCGACCGCGGCTCGCGCCGCCAGACTATCTTGGCCGTGCCAGAAGTCGAACCAGGATTTTTTCAGGAACGGCTTGATGTCTTCGATACCAAGCACCTGGGCGCCGCTCAGCATGAATAGCAAGTCTCCGTTAAGGCCGAGAATTTTGATGCAGTCCGGGCTGCTTTCGACGACGCTGCGATTGATTGCCTCGCTTTCGCGTACTGCATCTTCCGCCTGCTTTCGCCCGGTGCGCGACTGGCGCAGTTGCTCCTCCAGGTCGAGTTCGACGCTGCGTCGCTCTAGCGCAGCATCCAGGGACCGCGCCGTCTGGTACGCCGCCGATGCAAACCGGCCCAAACTTTCTAGCTGCCGCAGGTCCTCGGCATCGAACTTGCGACGTTCGTCGTGGACCACCAACCAGATCGCGCCCACCGTATTGCCGTTGGCACGAAAGGGAACCAGCAGGCACTCTTGCGCCAAAGGCATGACCGGCAGGAAGTAGGAATAACGCCGTTCCGGGTGTTTGAATAGCAGTGGCGCGTTGCAATCGAGCACGTCGCCGGACGGGCTGAAATCTCGGGGCGTGCCGCCGCCGGTGTACGGTTTCCACATGCCGGCAATCGCCTGCCAGTCAAAGCGCTTTCCGTCGTTGGTCAGCAGGCTGACGCCGGCTGAACCGACATCAAAGGCGTCCAGGATGGTACTGGCCAGCGTTTGAAGCACGCTTCGTGGCGAATCAGCCAGGGACTGGGCCAACGCGACCAACGCGCGGTTCTCTTTTTCGAAATCCGGCGCACGGGCGGGGCGTCGATTCAATTCCCCAGTGCACAGAACCTCCTCCAGCGGCACCAGACCGGCATCTGCCTGCGAGCGGGAAGACGCATCCGTCTTTTGGTCAGTCATTCAGCCCGATCTGTTCGTGTTTTCAACCCTCACGGGCGGGCCGCCAGCGCGGCTTCTGCAGTCTCGCACTTTCTGATCGCCAGAAACGTCGAGTGGTCGACTTTGCGTTGCGCTTTATGTGTCTGATCGGCGTCCGCCTGCAACGGCTGCTAGCATCAGTTTCCATGTCCGTATACGCCTTCTGCCTCTTCAATACCGCCATCGGCACGTGCGCACTGGCGAGGAGCGATTCAGCCATCTCTGGCGCCGCGCGTGCCGTCGGCCAGGCGCTCGGGCACAACCCGTTTGCGCCCATCGTTCCTTGTCACCGCGTGCTGGCAGCCGGCAAGCGCGCTGGTGGTTTTTCCGCTGGCGGCGGTGTGGCGACCAAGCTCAGGATGCTGCAGATCGAAAAGGCCGAGCTTGGGGACGGCCCGGGCTTGTTCGATTGACGCTGAGCAATGCAGGATCAGGCAAGCCCCGCAGCGCCGGACTTCATCAGGTGAGGATGGCCCTTGATCCGGGCCCGCCAGCCCGCTCGGCGCGGGCTTCGACGCGGCTTTCGATCTCGGCAAGTCGTGTGGCCAAGGTGCGGTTCATCAGCTCCAGCTGGGTGCGCAATTCTCGCTGGCCCGCGGCGACGGCCTTTTCCAACTCGGTGGCGACGATGGTTTCGCGCTGGTGAATCTCGCGCATCTGGGCGTCCAGGTGCGTGCGCAGGTCGGTGAAACGCGAGGCTTCCGCCCTGTCTGCCAGTTCGCGCTGAGCGTGCAGTTCCTTGGCGTGCTGGCGGGTGTCGAGCAGGTTTACCGTCTGCATATGGATGCTGCTGATCAGGAAGGCGACCAGCGTGGCCGCCAGCACGCACAGCAGGACCAGCCCGAGCGGCGCGCTCATGACGAACAATCCGAAGCTCAACGGCGTGGGACGCAGAAACTCGGACCAGTTGAGGGCGGCAAATCCGGCGACCAGCAAGATGGCGATGAGAAGGACGATGAGGCGGGCGCGCATGATTGGCTCCTTGGATGAGGCACGCATTGTGTGAACCTCCGGTCGAGGACGGATGTCAGCCGACACGCCGAAGTGCTGTCCTCCCGCTGTGGCAAACTCCCGCCCCTTGCCGGTCACGCCCTACAGAATGCAAAAAATCATCCACCAGATCGCAGCCGAATTGCGCTGCCAGCCGAACCAGGTACAGACAGCGGTCGGCCTGCTCGATGGGGGCGCCACGGTTCCCTTCATCGCCCGCTACCGCAAGGAGGCCACTGGCGGCCTGGACGACATCCAGCTGCGGGAGCTGGAACAGCGCCTGGGCTACCTGCGCGAACTCGAGGAGCGGCGCGAGGCAGTGCTCAAAAGCATCGAGGAACAGGGCAAGCTGACGCCTCAATTGCACTCGGCGATCCATGCAGCGCCGACCAAGCAGGAACTGGAAGACCTGTACCTGCCGTACAAGCCGCGCCGCCGCACCAAAGGCCAGATCGCGCGCGAGTCCGGCATCGAGCCGCTGGCCGACCTGCTGTTCGCCGATCCCACCCGGGTGCCTGTTGAGGAGGCGCAGGCATTCGTGAAAAGCGAGAAGGGCGAGGGCGGCGAAGACTTCACCACCGTCCCGGCCGTGCTCGATGGCGTACGCGACATCCTGTCCGAGCGATGGGCCGAGCAGCCCGCGCTGGTCAGGACGTTGCGTGAGTGGCTGTGGCAGGAAGGCCTGTTCAAGAGCGCGTTGGCCAGCGGCAAGGACGAAAACCATCCCGACGTCGCCAAGTTCCGCGACTACTTCGATTACGACGAGCCGATCGGCCGGGTGCCGTCGCACCGGGCGCTGGCCGTGTTCCGCGGTCGCCAGCTGGAAATCCTGGATGCGAAGCTGGTCCTTCCAGAGGAACCTGAGCCGGGTAGGCCGTCGATCGCCGAAGGAAAGATTGCGCTGCACCTCGGCTGGAGCCATGCCGGCCGCGCCGCCGACGACCTGCTGCGCAGGTGCGTGGCCTGGACCTGGCGGGTCAAGCTGTCGCTCTCCACCGAACGCGACCTGTTTGCCCGGCTGCGGGAAGGCGCCGAGAAGGTGGCGATCAAGGTGTTCGCCGACAACCTCCGCGACCTGCTGCTGGCCGCGCCGGCTGGTCCCCGGGTGGTGATGGGCCTCGACCCGGGCATCCGCACCGGCGTGAAGGTCGCGGTGGTCGATGCCACCGGCAAACTGGTGGACACCGCGACGGTCTATCCGCACGAACCGCGCCGCGACTGGGAAGGCGCCCTGCACATGCTTGGCAAGCTGTGCGAGAAGCACGGCGTGAACCTGATCGCGATCGGCAACGGCACCGCCAGCCGCGAGACCGACAAGCTGGCGGCGGAATTGATGCAGCGGATCGAGGGCATGCAAAGAGTCGTGGTCAGCGAAGCCGGCGCCTCGGTCTACTCGGCCAGCGAGTTCGCGTCGCAGGAGATGCCGGACGTCGACGTCAGCCTGCGCGGCGCGGCCAGCATCGCGCGACGCCTGCAAGACCCGCTGGCGGAGCTGGTGAAGATCGATCCCAAGTCGATCGGCGTTGGCCAGTACCAGCACGACGTCAACCAGGGTGAGCTTGCGCGCATGCTGGAAGCGGTGGTGGAGGACTGCGTGAACTCGGTCGGCGTCGACCTGAACACCGCCAGCGTGCCCTTGTTGTCGCGCGTGTCCGGCCTGTCGGGCACCGTTGCCAGGTCGGTGGTGCGCTGGCGCGAAGCCAATGGCGCCTTCAAAAGCCGTCAGCAGCTGCTGGCAGTGTCAGGCCTGGGCGCCAAGACCTTCGAGCTGAGCGCCGGGTTCCTGCGCATCCGCGGTGGCGAGAACCCGCTGGACATGACCGGCGTCCATCCGGAAACCTATCCGGTGGTCGAGCGGATGCTGGCGCAAACCGGCAAGCCGGTGAGCGAGCTGATGGGCCGCGCCGAGATGCTGAAGACGCTCAAGCCCGAGCTGTTCGCCAACGAGAAATTCGGTGTCATCACCGTCAAGGACATCCTGGGCGAGCTGGAGAAGCCGGGCCGCGACCCGCGTCCCGACTTCAAGGTGGCGCGCTTCAACGACGGTGTGGAAGGCATTGCCGACCTGCGCGAAGGCATGGTGCTCGAAGGCACGGTGAGCAACGTCGCCGCCTTTGGCGCGTTTATCGACCTGGGCGTGCATCAGGACGGCCTGGTCCACGTCAGCCAGCTGTCGCACAAGTTTGTCAACGACGCCCGCGAAGTGGTGAAGACCGGCGACATCGTGACGGTCAAGGTGATGGAAGTGGACGTTGCCCGCAAGCGCATCGGCCTGTCGATGAAGCTGGGCGATGCGCCGACCCGCCGCGACGCGCCGCGCGAAAACCGATACGAAGGTGCGGCGCGCGGCCAGCGGCCGCCGCAGGGCCAGCGCCAGGAAACGCCGGTAAACACCACCATGGCCGGCGCGTTCGCCAGGCTGCAGCGTCTGGGCAAGTAGCCGCATGGCAGCCCTGCGGATTTACGCGGGCCCACGGGCCCGTCGGCACAT
>JACMQP010000536.1 GCA_014376915.1 Ramlibacter sp. | reverse complement strand
TCGAAGCGGGTCGGGTCGCCGGTGAACGCCCCGGCCAGGTCGAAGCGATCGCAGCTGGCCGCCTGCTGCCGGAGCGCCTGCCAGGCCGGCGCCTGATCGCATCGCACCCGGACCTGCATCTCAGGCGGCCTTCATCAGCTGTTCCAGCTTGATGGCGTCGGCCGCGAAGGCGCGGATGCCCTCCGCCAGCTTTTCCGTCGCCATCGCGTCCTCGTTCAGCGCGTAGCGGAACGAAGCCTCGTCGTAGTTGACCGGCTCCAGCTTCTGGTCCTTCGCCTGGGCCGCATCGAGCGCTCGCGCCACCGGCGCCTCGGTAGCGGCCAGTTGCGCCAGCAGTTCGGGGCTGATGGTGAGCAGGTCGCAACCGGCCAACGCCAGCACCTGGCCGGCGTTACGGAAACTCGCACCCATCACTTCGGTCGGGATGCCGAAGTGCTTGTAGTGGTCGTAGATCTGGCGCACGGAGCGCACGCCCGGATCGTTCGCGCCAGCCTGCGCCGCTTCGTCCCAGCTGCTGCCGGCGCTCTTCTTGTACCAGTCGTAGATCCGCCCGACGAAGGGCGAGATCAGCTGCACCTTGGCCTGGCCGCACGCGACCGCCTGGCAGAACGAGAACAGCAGCGTCAGGTTGGTGTGGATGCCGCGCCGCTCGAGCCGTGCCGCGGCCTGGATGCCCTCCCAGGTCGCGGCGACCTTGATCAGCACCCGATCGACCGGGATGCCTTCGGCCTGGTACAGCTCGATGATCCGTTCCGCGCGGCTGTAGCTGGCGTCGGCATCGAAGCTCAGGCGTGCGTCGACTTCGGTCGACACCCGGCCCGGAATGATGGACAGGATCTCGCGGCCGAAGCGCACCAGCAGCCGATCCATGGTTTCGTCGAGCGGCCGGTTGCCGAAGCGGCTCATGGTCTCCGCCAGCAGCGGCGCGTAGTCGGGCTTCTGCACCGCCTTGAGGATCAGCGACGGATTGGTGGTCGCATCCTGCGGCCTGAACCTGGCCAGCTGGCGGAAGTCGCCGGTGTCTGCGACCACGGTGGTGAACTGCTTGAGCGCGTCGAGTTGGTTCATGCCCGCATTATCCTGCGCACCGCCCCGCCGGGGCGGCTTAAAGCGTCACGAAACCTGCACCACGGACACACCGTGATCGGCCAGCCGCAGCCCGACGTCGGCGCCCACGCCGAGCACGTTGCCGAGGTCGGGCGATACCACGAAGATCGGCCCCAGTTCGGTCTCGAAGCTGTATTCGTAATTGCTGCCGAGATAGGCCGCCTTGGCCAGCCGGGCCGCCAAACCGGCGCCGGGCGGCCCGATGTGCCAGGCTTCCGGACGCACTGCCACCTTCACCGCGCCTTCGGCCACGCCCTGCCGCGGCGCAATCCGCAACGGGCCCAGGCTCACGGTCCCGCCGGCGTCGGCGCGGGCCGGAAACAGCATGGCCTCACCCATGAAGCCGGCGACGAATTCGGTCCTCGGGTCTTCGTACAACGCCTGCGGCGTGCCGCCCTGCGCGATCACGCCGTGATTCATCACGATGATCTGGTCGCTCACCGCCAGCGCCTCGCTCTGGTCGTGCGTGACATAGGCCACCGTCAGCCGCAGCCGCTGCTGCAGCGAGCGGATCTCCTCGCGCATCTCGCGGCGCAGCCGCGCGTCCAGGTTCGACAGCGGCTCGTCGAACAGCAGCACTGCCGGCTGCAGCACCAGCGCGCGGGCCAGCGCCACCCGCTGCTGCTGGCCGCCGGACAGCTCGCCGGGCTGCCGCAGGTCGTAGCCGACCAACCCGACATTGCGCAGCGCCTCCTGGGCGCGCTGGCGCGTCGACTCCTTCGACACGCCGGACATCTTCAGGCCGTAGCCCACGTTCTCCAGCACGTTCATGTGGGGGAACAGCGCGTAGCTCTGGAACATCATGCTGACGTTGCGATCGGCCGGCCCCAGCGCCGTCACGTCCTTTCCCTCGATCAGGATCTGGCCGGCAGTCGGCGCTTCCAGCCCCGCGATCATGCGCAAGGTGGTGGTCTTGCCGCAGCCGGACGGCCCCAGGATGGTCGTGAGCGTGCCGCTCGCCACCTCGAAGCTGATCTCCCTGACCGCAAGCGGGGCCGATGGGTCCTGGCCATAGCGCTTGCTCACGCTGCGAAACTCGATGCCGGCGCCTGGCTTGCTCATGGGATTCCTGGGGTTGCGGTGAAGGCGGGCCGGACCACGGCCTGGCGCCGTCCCAGCCGGCGCTCGCCGACGAAGAACTGGATCAGCGCCGTGACCACGCTCATGAGGACGATCAGGACCGTGCAATACGCGAGTGCCACGCCGTAGTCGCCGTTGCCGACGCGGCCGATGATGTAGGTGGTGGCGAGTTCGTTTTCGGCCGTGACCAGGAAGATCACGGCGGACACCGTGGTGATGGCGCGCACGAAGCTGTAGACCAGCGCCGCCGCCAGCGCCGGCTTCAACAGCGGCAGCACCACGTAGCGCAAAGTCTGCAGGCTGGAGGCGCGCAGCATCGCCGACGCTTCGTCCAGCGATTTATCCAGCTGCTTGAAGGCGGCGGTTCCCGCGCGCACGCCCACTGGGAGGTTCCGGAACATGAAGCACAGCACGATGATCAGGCTGGTGCCGGTCAGCTCGAACGGCGGCACGTTGAAGGCCAGGATGTAGCTCACGCCCAGCACCGTGCCCGGGATGGCAAAGGCCAGCAGCGCCGAAAACTCGAAGAGGCCCTGGCCCTTGAACTCGGTGCGCGCCAGCAGGTACGCGATCATCAGGCCGACCGCCGCCGTCATCGGCGCTGAGATCGCCGCCAGCTTGATGGTGGTAAAGAACGAGTTCCACGCGGTGCCGGCCCAGACCAGACCGAACGGACCCCATTCGAGCGAGAAGGCGGTATGGAAGTGGTTCAGGGTGAGCGTGTAGTCGCGACCCCAGGTCTGCACGAAGCCGCCGGCGAAGGCAAACAGGTAGACCACCAGCGTGAAGGCGATCCATGGCAGCGCAGCGCCGTAGACCAGCCGCCGCACGCCGTCGGGCAGCGCCATCGGAATGCCGCCGTCGCCCTTGCCGCCGACGGTGGTGAAACTCTGGCGCCCCAGCAGCAGGCGTTGCGCGCCGAACACCGCCAGCGCGAACAGCGTCAGGATCCAGGCCAGCGACGCCGCGCGGCCCTGGTCGAACTGCGCGCCGACGATGGCGAAGAAAATCTCGGTCGACAGCACCGAGAACTGGCCACCGACCACGATCGGGTTGCCGAAATCGGCCATGCTTTCGATGAAGCCGACCAGGAAGGCATTGGCCAGCCCCGGCGTCAGCAGCGGCAGCGTGATCGTCATGAAGGTCTGGCGAGGGCTCGCGCGCAGGGTCTGCGCCGCTTCCTCCAGGCTGGGCGCCACCGCCTGCACGACGCCGCGCATGATCATGAAGGCGATCGGTGTGAAGGCGAAGGTTTGCGCGATCCAGACCCCGAACCAGCCGTAGAACCAGCGCGAAGGCGCCAGCCCGAACGCCTGCTCCAGCAACTGGTTGACGACGCCAGCGCGGCCGAACAGCAGGATCAGCCCGAGGCCGACGACGAAGGGCGGCGTGATGATGGGCAGCATAGCCAGCACGTTGAGCACGCGGCCGAAGCGCTTGCCGGTGCGCTCGGCCATCAACGCCATCATGGTGCCCAAAACGGTGGTGCTGGCGGCTGTGAGCAGGCCCAGGAACAGGGTGTTCCAGGCCACCCCGCAGCGAACACCGCCTGCTACGCAGTGCAGGCCGAAATTACGGTCGCTCGCCACGCGATCCCACATCGCGGGGAGCGACAGGCTGCCGTCTTCGGCCAGGAACGCGCTGCTGAGGGCCTTGAGCACCGGATACAGGATGAACACCGCCATCAAAGCGGCGCAGGAGACCACGGCCGCGGCGATGAACAGGTCGCCCTTGAAGCGGCCGCAGCGCGCAAGGCCGAAGGCGGCCAGCACGACCAGCGAAGTGAGCGCGACGAAGCCGCCCCAGCCGACGCCGAACTGGTTGCCGGCGAGTTCGCCGAAGGCGCCGTTGAGCCAGCCGAAGCTCCAGCCTTTCGCGCCGATCAGGAAGCCGCTTGCGCCAAGGCCCACGGCACCCAGTAGCCCGCCCAGCAGCAAGACCCGGCCCTGCGGGCGTCCGGGCTGCATGGCAGCGGCGCCGAGCGCGATCGCCAGACCCAGCAATCCCAGCCACAGCCACGGACGGCCGAAATTGGCCGCCTGCATCAAACCATTGGCTGTTTCGGCGCCCGCGAACACAGCGCCGATGGCCATGAGGCCATTGCCGTCCTGCAGCGCGTACCAGGGCAGCAGCAGGTAGGCAAGGACGCCGAGCGCTGTCCACGCCAGCAGCGCCGTGTTGGGAGAGCGTCGCTGCAAGGCAAGCCCCGGCTGCCGCTCAGCGCGGCAGCGAGTTGACTTCCTTCTCCCAGCGCGAGATCAGCCGGCGCCGCTCCGCGCTGGCGCCGTACTTCGCGTAGTCGTAGTCGATGAACTTGATCTTGCGGAAGTCCGGCACGTTGGCATCGATCCTGGCAGCCTTGTTCGAAGGCACCTGGAACGACTTGGCGGTGAACGCGATTTCCTGCGCGCTGGGCGTGAGCGCCCATTCGTAGAACTTCTTCGCGGCGTCCAGGTTGCGGGCGCCCCTGATCAGGCTCATCGAACCGATCTCGGCGCCAGTGCCGTCGGTCGGCGTGATGGTCTCGACCGGGAAGCCCTGCATTTTCTCGCCTGGACCGTCGTGCACGAAGCTGATCGACACCGCGGTTTCGCCACGCGCCACGGCCTTGATCGGGGCAGTCCCCGAGCGCGTGTACTGGCTGACGTTCTGGTGCAGGGCCTTGAGGTAGTCGAAGGCCTTCTCTTCGCCCATCAATTGCACCAACGTCGCGATCATGGTGTA
>JACMQP010000535.1 GCA_014376915.1 Ramlibacter sp. | reverse complement strand
TGTGTTCTTCGTCGTCGACTTCACCTTCTGGGCCTCCAATCTGCTCAAGCTGCTGCAGGGCGGGTGGTTCCCGCTGCTGATCGGTGGCGGCATCTTCACGCTGATGATGACCTGGAAGCAGGGCCGGGCGTTGCTCAACGAGAAGCTCAAGGCCGATGCCATCGACCTGTCCAGCTTTCTGGAAGCGGTGTTCGTGACGCCACCGACGCGGGTCCACGGGACCGCCGTGTTCCTCACCGCCGAACCCGGCACCGTGCCCAACGCTTTGCTGCACAACCTCAAGCACAACAAGGTGCTGCACGAGCACAACCTGTTCGTCACGGTGCGCAGCCACGAGGTGCCGTGGATCGGCATGTCGAAGCGGGCCGAGATCGAATCGCTGGGCCACGACTGCTGGCAGGTGGTGCTGCACTACGGCTTCAAGAACGACCCGGACGTGCCCAAGGCGCTGGAGCAGATCCGCAACCGCGGCTGCGAGATCGAGCCGATGACCACCAGCTACTTCCTGTCGCGCGACGTGGTGGTGCCCACCATCGGCAACGGCATGGCGTCTTGGCGCGAAAAGCTGTTTGCGCAGATGCACCATAACGCCAGCGGCGCCGCCGACTTCCTGCAATTGCCGAACAATTCGGTGGTCGAACTCGGTTCGAAGATCGAAATCTAGCTGCGCCGCCCGTAGACGGCTTTTGACGCCGGGCGGCGCGCTCTCTGCGGCTTCGATCGGGCAGGGGTTTGCGATTTACGATCCGAGCAGGCCCCAGTTCAAAGCTGCCAGCGTCAGCTCTGACTGGTTGCTGGCGCCGAGCTTTTGTTTGACATGGTAGAGGTGAGTCCCGACCGTGCTCGGCGACAGCTTGAGGTTGTCGGCGATCTGGGCCACGCTCTGCCCGCGAGCCAGCTGGATGAACACCGAAAATTCACGCTCGCTCAACAGGTCAACCGGGTTTGCCTGGCCGTCGAGTTGGTCCAAGGCGAGCGCCTGGGCGGTTTGCGCGTCGACGTAACGATCGCCACGGGCGACGGTTTTCACAGCGACGATCAGCTCGTCCGGCGCACCTCGCTTGGCCAGATAGCCCAGCGCTCCGGCACGCAGCACCCGGCGTGGATGCGCCGTGTCCTCGTGCGCTGACAGCGCCAGGATGCGAGCCTGTGGGTCCTGCGCCAATAGCCGCTTGACGGCTTCCATTCCGCCCATGCCGGGCATCGACAGGTCCATCACCACCACCGCTGGGCGTACCCTGGGATAGAGCTGGCAGGCCTGCTCGCCGTCGCCGGCCTCGCCCACGACTTCGATTCCGGCATTGGCCAGCAGCATGCGAAAGCCCGTGCGGACCACCGCGTGGTCGTCCACCAGCATCACGGTGATCATGTGGCCGTCCCTGCGGCAGCTGCCGCGAGCGGTAATTCGACGCGCAGCCGCACCCCGTGCGGCATCACGTTCTCGACGCAAAGCCGGCCAGCCTGACCCTGCACCCGCTCGGCCAGCCAGCGCAGGCCGTGGTGACCGGGCCGCTGCTGCCAGTCAGGGGCCAGGCCGACGCCGTCGTCTTCCAGCGTCAAGACCAGTCCCTGCGGTCCGTGCCGCAATTCCAGCGTCAGGTGCCGCGCTTGGCCGTGGCGCAGCGCGTTGGTGATTCCTTCCTGCGCTGCGCGGTACAGCGCCAGCGCATCTGCAGGGTCCAGCGGCGGCAGTTCGCCTGGCTCGAAGCGCAGCGCCAGCTGCACCTGCGGGTGAGCCCTTCGCGTGCGTTCGGCAAGGTCTCCCAGCGCGTCGATCAGGCCGAAGCTGTCCAGCATCAGCGGGGCGAGCCGCGGGATCAGTCCGTGCATCGCGTCGTACAGGCGGGACGACTCGTCGGCGATCAGTTGCGCTGCCTGGCCGGATTTGAGGTCGCGCCCCTGCATCCGCTGCACGATGGACAAGGCCAGGCTGCGGATGGCCGTGACCGACTGACCCAGTTCGTCGTGCAGTTCCCGGGCGATCAGGTGCCGCTCCTGCTCGAGGCGGTGGTCAATCCAGCGGGTCAGCTCGCGGCTGTCGGACAGCTGCTGCTCGGCGCGGATCGCGCGGCGCTCCGATTCGATCAGTTCGTGCAGCGCGGCGACCAACTGGTTGAAGGCGGCGCCAATTGCGGCGGCTTCGGTTCCTGGCAGCGGCGGCAGTGCCACGTCAAAATGCCCTGCCCGAAGCTGCACCAAACCATCAACGATCTGCTGCAGCGGCCGCAGTGCGCGGCTTACCAACCACAACACCAGGCAATTGATCGCCAGCAGCAGCACGATCGCGGTGGCGCTGAACGGCACCATGGAATCCCAGGCGTCCAGTGCAGCGCGCGAAGCGTTGGCGCGCACCCGCAGCCTGCTATCAGCGAAGTCATAGGTCTGGCTCGAGGGCGCAGGCGAGATCATCCGCTCAAACCAGGCCGGGGCATCGCGGCCCGCCTTGTATTGGGATGGGGGCGACTCGTAGAGCGTGCGACCCTGGCCATCAGTCAGGCTGATGTCGTTGGACCGCAATCTGCCGACGCCGTTGAGGAAGGACAACATCGCCGGCGTGCCCTCAGCGACGTTCAGTCCGGCCATCCGCTTGAGCAACTGGGACGCGACGCGGTTGGCAGCCACCACTTCCTCGTGAACGGAAGCGCGCATATTTTCGATCTGAAGGGCCAGCAGGCCCGCGACGAACGCCACCGTCAGCATGCCCACGATCAGGTTGATCTTCAGCCGCAGGCTCATTGCGTCACCTCGGATTCAAAGGTTTGTCGGGCCGCAAATGCGTCGAGCGCTTCGACCATGTGCTGAACCATCCGGGGATGAGTCGGGTCGTGCCCGGCCGCCTCGGCCCACACGAGCGTGCTGTGAGGCAGCGCTGCGTGCAGCGCCCGGGCCCCTTCCGGCCGGCAGATCCGGTCCGCCGTGCCGTGCAGCAGCACTGTCGGCACTCGAGGCACGCCGGCGCAGCGCTCGAGCAGGCCAGGGCCCTGCAGCCAGCAGCCCTGGCGCAGATAGTGACTCTGAATCCGGTAGCGGCTGACCAGCGCATCCAGCGTTGGCCCGCCGGGCGCGGAGCCTGCCGCCAGGCCACTCATCGTCTGCTCCCAGGCCTGCCACGCCAGCGCCAGGCTCCGGCCCGGTGTTGCTTCGGCCTCGGGCAATGTCCGCCAGTGCGCGGCGAGCGGTCCAGGCGCATCGCGGAAGAAGCCCTCGATGTCCTCCACTCTCGCGAGGAAAGTCGAGCGCAGAACCAGTCCGGACACCGTTTCCGGCGCATCCAGCGCATGGGCCAGTGCCAGCGCTGCTCCCCAGGAGCCGCCCACCACAAGCCAGCGAGGCACGCCCAGCGCCACGCGGAGGGTCCGCAGGTCCGCCAGCAGGTCGGTGGTGGTGTTGTGGGTGAGCGCGCCGGACGGCGTGCTGTGGCCCGCGCCGCGCTGGTCGGGGCAGATCACGCGAAAGCGCCGCGGGTCAAAGAAGCGGTGCAACAGCGGCGAGCAACCGGAACCTGGCCCGCCGTGCAGAACCAGAGCCGGAATTCCGTCCGGTCGTCCCCACTCCTGCACCTGCAGCACATGGCCCTGGCCCACCGGCAGCAGGAAAGTGCGCGGCGCGGGCAGCTCGGGGTACAGCGTTGTCTGGGGCACGGTCACCTATCGTATCGGCTGGGTCCGTAGGCCCTGGAGCCGTCCGCAGATTCATGAAAATCATGAGGCATTTTCAAGGGCCGGGACCTGTCGCAGCACCGCCGCGTCGGCCAGCATACCCAAAGGGGCAACAGCCCTCACGCGCGCCGCCTGGCGCCGCGTCACTTTCGAATGGAGAAAAACCATGCAATGGCAGACACCGACGGCAATTGATTTCCGTTTTGGCTTCGAAATCACGATGTACGTGGCGGCCCGCTAAGCGGACCGGGCGACGCCCCCGGGGAATGACCGGCGGCGTCGCCCTATTGCCCTAAAGAGCATGCGAATCACAGTCCTCGGCTCGGCCGCCGGCGGCGGCTTTCCCCAGTGGAACTGCAACTGCCGCAACTGCGCCGGTCTGCGTGCCGGCACGCTGCGCGCGAAGCCGCGCACGCAGTCGTCGATCTTCATCCGCCCCGACGGCAGTGCCGACGGCGTGCTGTTCAACGCCTCGCCCGATGTGCTCGAGCAGATCCGCTCCCGCGCCGCGCTGCAGCCGGCCCGGCAGTTGCGCGACACGGCGATCGCCGCAGTGCTGCTGATGGACGGCCAGGTCGACCATGCGACCGGGCTCTTCATGCTGCGTGAGCGCGGCTCGCCGCTGCCACTGTGGTGCACCGACCCGGTCGAGGACGACCTGACCCATGGCAATCCCATCCTGCGGGTGCTGTCGCACTACTGCGGGGTGGCACGCCAGCGCATTCCGCTGGACGGTCACAGCTTCGATGTGGCGGGCGTGCCCGACCTGAGTTTTCGCGCCTTGCCGCTGTCGAGCAAGGCGGCGCCGTATTCGCCGCACCGCGACCGGCCTGTGCCGGGGGACAACATCGGTGTCCTGGTCACCGACCGTCATAGCGGCCGCACGCTGTTCTATGCCCCAGGCCTGGGTGCGATCGACCCGGCGACGTTCGATGCGATGGCCAGTGCGGACCTGGTGATGGTCGATGGCACCTTCTGGACCGATGACGAGATGCCGCGGCTGGGCGTCGGACCGAAGCGGGCGCGCGAGATCGGACATCTGCCGCAATCGGGCCCGGGCGGCATGATCGAATGGCTCGGCCGGCTGCCGGCGTCGACGCGCCGCATGCTGATTCACATCAACAACACCAATCCCATTCTCGACGAGGACTCGCCCGAGCGCGAAGCGCTGGCGCGCGAGCACATTGTCGTGTGCGAAGACGGGATGGAAATCGAGATTTGATCGACCTACCATGATGCAAGCTGACATTTTGCAATCTGCAGCGCAGGCAACTGACGGGCCAGCCTGGAGTCGCGACGAGTTCGAAGCGCAGTTGCGGGGGCGCGGTCGCGCCTACCACATTCACCATCCGTTCAATCTCATGCTCAACAGCGGCGGCGCCACGCGCGACCAGATTCGGGGCTGGGTGGCCAACCGGTTTTATTACCAGATCGCGATTCCCGTGAAGGACGCGGCCGTGCTGTCGAACTGTCCGGACCGTGAGGTGCGCCGCGGCTGGGTGCAGCGCATCCTCGACCACGACGGCTTCGAGCTGGGTGGAGTGAAGGACGAAGGCGGGATCGACGCCTGGCTGCGGCTGGCGGAGGCGGTCGGACTGAGCCGTGATGAAGTTCTGGATCTGAGGCACGTGGTGCCCGCGATGCGCTTCGCCGTGGATGCCTACGTGAACTTTGCGCGCCGGGCGCCCTGGCAGGAGGCGGTTTGTTCGTCGCTCACCGAACTGTTCGCGCCGGAGATTCACAAGCAGCGGCTGGCCAGCTGGCCGGAACACTATTCGTGGATCGAGCCGCTGGGGCTGAGCTACTTTCGCAACCGCATCAGCCAGGCGCGGCGGGACGTCGAGCAGGGCCTGTCGGTCACGCTCGGCCATTTCACGACCAGGGCGCTGCAGGAGCGGGCACTGCAGGTACTGCAGTTCAAGCTGGACATCCTCTGGGCGATGAACGACGCAATGGCGCAGCGTTACGGGGTGGTCCAGTGAGTGCGCCCAACGCCGACACTGTGCCGCGAATCGCGCACGGCTTTCGCCTGCAGTGGGAGGCCGCGCAGGATTGCCACGTGTTGCTCTATCCCGAGGGTATGGTCAAGCTCAACCAGAGCGGCGGCGAGATCCTCAAGCGCTGCGATGGACAACGCAGCGTCGCGGCGATCGTTACCGAACTGGAGCAGACGTTCACCGCCACTGGGCTGGAGCGCGATGTGCTCGGCTTCGTCGAAGTCGCGGGCCAGCAGCGCTGGCTGGAGTGGTCATGAGCGCGGTGAGCTTGCCGGGCCCGCCGCTGTGGTTGCTGGCCGAACTGACGTATCGCTGCCCGCTGCACTGCGTGTTCTGCTACAACCCGGTGGACTTCGCGCAGCACGCCGACGAGCTGTCCACCGACGACTGGCTGCGGGTGCTGCGCCAGGGCCGCGAACTGGGCGCGGTGCAATGCGGGCTGTCCGGGGGGGAGCCGCTGGTGCGCGATGACCTGGAGGTGATCGTCGCCGAAGCCCACCGGCTTGGCTATTACACCAACCTGCTGACCTCGGGCGTCGGCCTGACGCCAGAGCGGGCCGCGGCCCTCAAGGCGGCGGGGCTCGACCATGTCCAGCTGTCGTTCCAGGACTCGACGCGCGAGATGAACGACTTCCTGTCGAACAGCAAGACCTTCGCCTTAAAGAACCGGGTCGCCGGGCTGATCAAGGCGCAGGGCTGGCCGATGGTGATGAACGTGGTGATCCACCGCCACAACATCGACCACATCGACCGCATCATTGCCATGGCAGACGAACTGGGCGCCGAATACCTTGAGCTGGCCAATACCCAGTACTACTCCTGGGCCTTCCTGAATCGCGACCAGCTGCTGCCAACCCGCGAGCAGCTGCAGCGCGCCGAAGCTGTCACTGACGCCTGGCGCGTGAAGCTGGGGGACCGCATGCGTCTGTTTTTCGTCGCGCCCGACTATCACGAGGGGCAGCCCAAGAAGTGCGTCAACGGCTGGGGCAGCATGTTCATCACCGTCACTCCGGACGGGACCGCGTTGCCCTGCCATACCGCTCGCATGCTGCCGGGCCTGGAGTTTCCCAATGTCCGCTCGGTTTCGCTGCGCGAGATCTGGTTTGAATCCGAGGGGTTTAACCGTTACCGCGGCACCGGCTGGATGAAGGAGCCGTGCTCCAGCTGTGACCAGCGCGA
>JACMQP010000088.1 GCA_014376915.1 Ramlibacter sp. | reverse complement strand
GCCCGCGGGGTGCTGGTGCTGCTGGCCATCATGAGCGCGGGCAGCTGGTACATCATGGTCACGAAGCTGCTGGAACAAACCAAGATGGGGCGCCATGCCCGCACCGTGGACCAGAAGTTCTGGGCGTCCGCGAGCGTCCGCGACGGTGCGGCCGGCCTGGAGAAGAACAGCGCCTACCGCTTCATCGCCGAAGCGGGCGCGCAGGCGACCACCGACCACGGTGGGCTCAAGAGCCACATCCCGATGAACGACTGGATTCCGATGAGCATCACCAGCGCCGTCGACCGCGTTCACGCCAACACCCAGGGCGGCCTGGCTTTCCTGGCGACCGTAGGCTCGACGTCGCCTTTCGTCGGCCTGTTCGGCACCGTCTGGGGCATCTACCATGCGCTCACGGCCATCGGCATCTCCGGCCAGGCGTCGATCGACAAGGTCGCCGGCCCGGTGGGCGAGGCGCTCATCATGACGGCGCTCGGACTGGCAGTGGCGATTCCCGCGGTGCTGGGCTACAACTGGCTGGCCCGCCGCAACAAGGCCGTGATGGACGAAGTGCGCGAGTTCAGCGACGAACTCAACGCCGTGATCGTGGGCTCGGCCGGCAAGGCCGCGTAAGCGGCCCCCGGTCGCAGGAGCAATCCATGGCGATGGCTGTAGGCCCGTCCAGCGGCGACGATGACGAAGTCATCTCCGCCATCAATACCACGCCCCTCGTGGACGTGATGCTGGTGTTGCTGATCATTTTCCTGATCACCATCCCCGTTGTCACCACCTCGATCCCCGTCGCGCTGCCCAAGGAGCGGGTCGAAGTGCGCGAGACCAAGCCCGACAACGTCATCATCTCGGTCGACAAGCGCGGCGGCATCTTCTGGTACGACTCGCGCGTGAGCGACGTCGAAGCCCTGGTGACCCGGCTCAAGAAGGTTTCGGCCATGAGGCCGCAGCCCGAGGTCCAGATCCGCGGCGACATGGCGGCGAACTACGAAGGCGTCGGCAAGATCCTGTATGCGTGCCAGCGGGCCGGGATCACCAAGGTGGCCTTCATCACCGAACCCCCGCCCCTGGGCGGCTAACGCGCCTGGCGCGAACAACGGAACAATACATGCGCAAGAAATCCCCGCGCCTGGTGCGCCGCGGCGGCGATCCGGAGGTGATGATGGACATCAACACCACTCCCCTGATCGACGTGATGCTGGTGCTCCTGGTGATGCTGATCATCACCATCCCGATCCAGCTGCACGCGGTCAACCTCGAAATGCCGGTCGGCGTGCCGCCCTCCGACGTGATCAAGCCGGAAAAGGTGCAGATCGACATCGACGAAAAGAGCCTGGTGTACTGGCAGGGGTTGCCCGTGTCGGCCCAGGAGCTCGAGCAGAAGATGTCGCTGCTTGCCCTGCAGCCGGTCCAGCCGGAAATCCACCTGCGCCCCAACAAGGACTGCAGCTACGCCGTCTTTGCCAACGTGCTTTCGTCGACCAAGCGCAAGGGCCTGTCCAAGATCGCGGTCATCGGCAGTGAGCAGTTCGTCAAATGAGCGCAACGACCATCAACCGACGCCGGTATCCCGGCAATGAGCCGTCGCGCCGCATCACCGGCTGGGCCGTGGTGGTGGCCCTGCACATCGTGATCCTGTGGGCGCTGATCTCCGGCACCGCGCGCAAGGGGCTGGAGATCATCAAGAAGCCGCTCGAGGCCGCGGTGATCCAGGAAGTGATCATCCCGCCGCCCCCACCCCCGCCGCCGCCGCCGCCCAAGCAGATCGTCAAGCAGGAGCCGCAGGCGCCGAGGGTGGAGGCCCCGCCGCCGCCGTTCGTGCCACCGCCCGACGTGGCGCCGCCGGTCTCGGCAGCGCCGGCCATCGCGTCGGTGGCGACTCCGCCGCCGACGCCGGCCGTCATCGCGCCGCCGGCTCCGCCCGCGCCCGCGCCGAGGCCGCCAGGACCGGCGCGCACCGAGATGAGCATCGCCTGCCCGACCCAGGTCAAGCCCGAGATGCCACGCCAGGCGCTCAAGGAAGGCACCGAGGGCGTGGTCCGGGCCCAGGCCCTGATCCGTGACGGCGTCGTGCGCGAAGTGACCATTTTGTCGGGACCGCGGATTTTCCATGCGGCGGTGCGAAACGCGATGCTCCAGTACAAGTGCGTGAGCGAACCTGGCGACGTGCTGGCGCCGCAGGAGTTCAACTTCAAAATGGACAACTGACCGTCTGTCGCAGCAGCGATGTTTTTCGGACACAAAACCGCGAACCGCGGGTTAAAGCTTGGTGACGAAATTGTGACGTTTGTGTAAAACCTCTACCTTGGCGACGACATGCATTGATTCACTGTTTTTTTGGGTGTCGTCCCTTCCATGTGGGCCGCGAGATGATCCTCCGGCCTTTTTCGTGACAGGTACTGGTTTGGAGAACACATGAAAACCGACACCGCCAGGTTTAGGAAAACCGTTGTCGTCCGCGCATTGCTGACGGCGTTTTGTGGCACAGCGACCCTGATGGTTGCAACCGAGGTCGCCGCCCAGGCCACGGCATCGGGTTTGCAGCGTGTCGAGATCACCGGATCGAACATCCGGCGCGCCGATGCCGAAACCGCATCCCCGGTGCAGGTGATCACCAAGGAAGACATCGAGCAGTCGGGCAAGGGCACGGTTGCCGAGTACCTGCAGACACTGACTGCTGACAGCCAGGGTTCGGTTCCGTTCACCTACGGCCGCGGCTTCGCCGGCGCCACCGCTGCCGGCATCTCGCTGCGCGGCCTCGGTGCCAACGCCACCCTGGTGCTCGTCAACGGCCGTCGCGTCGCACCCGCCGTGCTGGCCGATGACGCCCAGCGCTCATTCACCGACCTGAACCAGATTCCGCTGGAAGCGGTCGAGCGCGTCGAAGTGCTCAAGGACGGCGCTTCGTCGATCTATGGTTCTGATGCCGTGGCCGGTGTCGTGAACATCATCCTGAAGAAGAATTTCGTCGGCACGGTGGTGAAGGCCACCTACGGCATTTCGCAGAAGAGCGACGGCAGCGAGCCGCGCGTTGCCATCACCCATGGCTTCGGCGACATCGACAAGGACGGCTTCAACGTCTTGCTGAACGCCGAGTTCGGCAAGAAAGACCCGATCTACTACCGTGACCGTTCCGGCACCGTTGGCGCTTCCGCCCTCGGCCAGTTCGGCTACGACCCGAACGGCTCGAACAACAACATCGGCCGCATGGGCGGCAACGGCTGGATCCCCAACACGGCTTCCGGCGCGCGCACCGGCAACAGCGCAAGCCAGTCGATCGTCGGCAACGTGCGCAACCCGGGCACGCTGTTCTACTACGGCCGCAACGACGCCAGCGCCGGCTCCGGTTTCAGCCGCCAGTTCCCCGGCGCGCAGACCTACTGCAACAACAACGCCAACCTGCCGCAGACCAACCCGCAAGGCGGCTGCATCACCGACATGTGGCGCCAGCTCGGCCAGGTCCAGCCGGAGCAGACGACCGCCAGCTTCTTCGGCCGCTTCTCCAAGCAGATCAGCGCCAGCATGGAAGGCTTCGCCGAAGTCAGCCTGTACCAGTCGCGCTCGAAGATCGAGAACACCGCGCTGGTTCCCAGCGGCACCATCTTCTTCCCGAATGGCAACGTGGCATCCAACGCGGCCGCCACCCAGCTGGGTGCGGCCCATCCGGACAACCCGTACGCCGCCGCCGCCCGCCTGAGCTACAACCCCGGCCTGGAAAACGGACCGAACGTCACCTCCTCGGAAAGCCATTCGGTGCGCGTCACCGCCGGCCTGAAGGGCACGTGGAACGCCTGGGACTACGACACCGGCGTGACCTACTCGGAAAGCAAGCAGACCGACACGGCCGAAAAGCGGATCAACTGGCGCGTTTCCAACGCCCTGCTGAATCCGACGGCAGCCAATGTCGCTGCCGCAACCGCCAACAGCGCCGCCTACGCAGCGCTGCCCGCGGGCACCTTCTGGCGCATCGGCGAAAACGCCAAGCTGAACTCGCCGGCCATGTACGCTGCGCTGCTGCAGGACCAGTCGCGTGAAGGCTTCTCGCGCAATTACGGCGTGGACGCCAAGATGTCGCGCGAATTCGGCAAGCTCGAAGGCGGCCCGATCGGCATCGCAATCGGCGCTGAAGCCCGCCACGAAGCCAACAGCCTGCCGCTGTACGCCGGCCTGGGCAACTACATCGGTCTCTCGCTGACCGGCTACGGCGGCGATCGCAACATCTTCGCCACCTACGGCGAAGTGCTGCTGCCGGTGACCAAGCGGATCGAACTGAACGCGGCCCTGCGCTATGACCACTACTCCGACGCCGGCAGCTCGCTGACGCCGAAGATCGGCGGCAAGTTCAAGGTGATGGACAACCTCGCGCTGCGTGGCACTTACGCCTACGGCTTCCGCGCCCCGTCGTCGACGGAAAACAGTCTCAGCTCCATCGCTGCCTTCGGTGGCGCCGTGGTCAATGACAACGTTCGTTGCACCGCGGGTGTGGCCGCTTCCGATTGCAAGGGCGTGGCTCCCACGTTCGTGCAGCGCGGCAACCCCAACCTGGAGTCCGAGAAGTCGAAGAGCGCGACCCTGGGTGCGGTCTGGGACGTCACGCCCAAGACCAGCCTGACGGCCGACCTGTGGCAGATCAAGCGCACCGGCCTGCCGGTGATCGAAGATCCGCAGCAAGCAGTCAACGCCGGCCGCTACACCCGTGACGCGGCGCTCAGCCAGTTCGCCGGCGACCCGGGTCCGATCCTGACCGGCTTCGTGCAGTTCGTGAACTCCGCGGAAAGCCTGACGCGCGGCCTTGACCTCGACTTCAAGCACCGCTGGGATCTGGGCAACGGCATGGGCAAACTTACCGGCAACGTGACCATGTCGCACCTGTTTACGCAGCGTGTGATCGACTCGCAAGGCGTCACGCACGACTACGCGGGCACCCATGGCGATTGCAACATCACCAATTGCATGGGCTCGCCGAAGGACCGCATCAGCATCGCTGCAACCTGGGACATGGGCAAGTGGCGTGTCGGCGCGAACGTGAACTACCGTGCCAGCTTCGACAACAAGTTCGAGAAGGCGGACACCGAATGCGGCATGCACCTGGCGAACGGCGCCGATGCTCCTGGCGGCTGCAAGATCGCGTCCTTCACCACGATGGACCTGTCCGGTGCCTACAAGTTCACAGACAAGACCGAGCTGTTCGGTTCCATCCAGAACGTCTTGAACAAGAAGCCGGCCCTGGACCCCGTCACGTACGGCGCCATCGGCTACAACCCGCTGGACTACTCTGGTGCCATCGGCCGCTACTTCCGCATCGGCCTGAAGCACAAGTTCTGATCGCCTGAGGGCAACGCATCGCAGTCCCAGGACGGCGCTGCCGAAAAAAAGCCACCGCTTCGGCGGTGGCTTTTTTTTTGGCGCCGCCGGCGGGCTCAGCCGCTCACTCGTACAGCCAGCAGGCGGTCTGGGAGTGGCTGTCCACCGCCTTGAGCGGCGGGACTTCGACCGCGCAGCGGTCGAACGCATTGGGGCAGCGCGAGCGGAAGACGCAGCCGGCGGGCAGGTCGATCGCCGAGGGGAGGTCACCGGCCAGCAGCTGGATCACCTTGCTGCGCTCCAGCCGCGGATCGGGCACCGGCACCGCCGACAGCAGGGCCCGGGTGTAGGGATGGCGCGGCTGCGCGTACAGGTGGCGCTTGTCCGCCAGCTCCATGGTCTTGCCCAGGTACATCACCATGATCCGCTGGCTGACGTGCTTGACCACCGCCAGGTCGTGGGCGATGAAGACCAGTGCCAACCCCATCTCCTGCTGCAGCTCCTTGAGCAGGTTGATGATCTGGGCCTGGATCGAAACATCCAGCGCCGAGACCGGCTCGTCGCAGATGATCAGTTTGGGCTTGAGGATCAGAGCCCGGGCGATGCCGATGCGCTGGCACTGCCCGCCCGAGAATTCGTGCGGATAGCGGTACAGGTGGGTTTCGGACATGCCGACCCGCAGCAGCATCGCCTTGACCCGCTCCAGCACCTCGGCATCGGACAGCTGGGGCTCGTGCGTGCGCAGCGGCTCGCCGACGATCTGGACGATGTTCATGCGGGGGTTGAGCGATGCCAGCGGGTCCTGGAACACCATCTGGACGTGTCGCCGGACCTGTTGCCAGTCGGCCGGCGAGGCGCCCGCCATGTCCTTGCCCAGCCAGCTGATGCGTCCCGCCGTCGACGGGACCAGGTTGATGATCGCGCGCGCCAGGGTCGACTTGCCGCAGCCCGACTCGCCGACCACGCCCAGCGTCTCGCCGGCGTAGACGTCGAAATTCATGCCGTTCACGGCTTTGAGCGTGCGTCCCGCCGACCATGGCCAGCCGCCGCCACGGACCTTGAAATGCACGTGCAGGTCTCGCACCGACAGCAAGGGCGTGCGCGTTTCGGCGGTTGCCACGGGATCGGCCACCAGTTCGTCGCGCGTCATGCCGGGCTCCGTAACCGCTCGGGGACGCATTCGCGCGGATCGCGGTGGCACGCGCGCAGCACCGAGGGGTCGGTGCCGCTCGGGACCAGCGGCGGACGCTGCTGCACGCAGCGGTCCATCACGAAAGCGCAGCGCTCGCTGAAGGGGCAGCCGGGCGGCAGCCGTGCCATGTTGGGCGGCACGCCGGGGATGGCGATCAATGTTTCTTCGTCGTGTTCCAGCCGCGGGGCGGCGCCCAGCAGGCCCAGCGTGTAGGGGTGGGTCGGGCGATAGAAGATGCTTTCGGCGCTGGCCTGCTCCATGATGCGGCCGCCGTACAGCACCATCACCTGGTCGCACAGGCCGGCCACCACGCCCAGGTCATGCGTGATCAGGATGATGGCGGTGCCGAATTCCTGCTGCAGGTCGCGCAGCAGCGCCATGGTCTGGGCTTGCACCGTCACGTCCAGCGCGGTGGTGGGTTCGTCCGCGATCAGCAGGTCGGGCTGGCACAGCAGCGCCATGGCGATCATGATCCGCTGCCGCATGCCGCCCGAGAATTCGTGCGGGTACATGCGGATGCGCCGGGCTGCGTCGGGGATGCGCACCGCTTCCAGCGTGCCGATCGCGAGCGACAGCGCGCTGCGGCGGGTCAGGCCCTTGTGCAGTTCCAGCACCTCGGTCATCTGCCGTTCCACCGTGAGGTACGGATTGAGCGAGGTCATCGGGTCCTGGAAGATCATCGCGATCCGGTTGCCACGGATCCGGTTCAGCCGCTGCGCCGGCATCGCCAGCAGGTCCTCGCCGTTGAAGCGGGCGCTGCCGGCGGCGCGGCCGTTGGCAGCCAGCAGGCCCATCAGCGCCAGCATGCTCTGGCTCTTGCCGGAGCCGCTTTCGCCGACGATGCCGAAGGTCTGGCCGCGTTCCAGCGCGAAGCTCAGGCCGTTGACCGCGGTGATCTCGCCTTCGGGCGTCTTGAACCGGACGCTCAGGTCGTCGACCTCGAGCAGCCGCGAAGAAGAAGTGGGGACGGCACTCATGGCTAGCGTTCCTTGGGGTCCAGCGCGTCGCGCAGGCCGTCGCCGATGAAGTTGAAGCAGTACAGGGTGACCGACAGCAGCGCCGCCGGGAACAGCAGCATCCATGGCGCCACATCCATCACGCCGGTGCCGTCCTGGATCAGCACGCCCCAGCTGGTCATCGGCTCCTGGATGCCCAGCCCCAGGAACGAGAGCACCGACTCGGTCAGGATCACCGCCGGCACCGTCACGGTGGTGTAGATCACGACGATGCCCAGCAGGTTGGGAACGATGTGGGAAAAGATGATGCGACGGGTCGGCACCCCGATGGCGCGCGCCGCCTCGACGAATTCCATGGTCCGCAGCGACAGGGTCTGGCCGCGCACCACGCGGGCCATGTCCATCCAGGAGAAGGCCGTGATGGCCAGCACCACCAGGTAGAACTCTCGCCCCAGGATGGTGACCAGCAGGATGGCGATCAGCAGGTACGGGATGGCGTACATCATGTCGACGATCCGCATCATGAAGCCGTCGATCCGGCCGCCGAGGAAGCCGGCGGTCGCTCCCCAGGCAATGCCCACTGCAACCGACGCCAGGGTTGCGAGCAGGCCGACCATCAGCGAGATCCGGCCGCCGATCAGGCAGCGCACCAGCAGGTCGCGACCCGACTCGTCGGTGCCCCACCAGTGCGAGCCGGTCCAGGAGGGAGGCACCTTCATCGCGTCCCAGTCGGCTGTGTCGAAGTCGTAGGGCAGCAGCCACGGGCCCGCCACGCAGACCACCACGATCAGCACCAGCATGACGAGGCTGGCCAAGGCCGCCTTGTTGCGCATGAAGCGGGCGCGGGCGTCGGCCCAGGGGCTGCGTCCGTGCTGGACGTGCAATCGCGCTTGGGCCAGGGTGTCGGCGACGGCCTTGCTGCGGGCGGAAAAAAACATCGTCTAG
>JACMQP010000534.1 GCA_014376915.1 Ramlibacter sp. | reverse complement strand
GGTGGAAACGCGCATGGCCGAGGACGGCGACTTCATCCGCAGGCGGCGCCAGTGCGCGGCCTGCGAGAAGCGCTTCACCACCTACGAACGGCCGGATGTCAACTTCCCGGCGGTGGTCAAGAAGGACGGCCGGCGCAATGAATACGAGCGCGCGAAGCTGCTCTCCTCCATGAACCTCGCGCTGCGCAAGCGCCCGGTCAGCACCGAGCAGATCGACGGCGCGGTCGAGCGGATCGAGGAAAAACTGCTGAACCTCGGGGTCCGGGAAGTGCCGTCGACCCGGATCGGAGAACTGGTCATGCGGGAACTCAAGAAGCTGGACAAGGTGGCCTACGTCCGCTTTGCCAGCGTCTATCGCAGCTTCGAGGACATCGACGATTTCAAGACACTGGTTGACGAAGTCAGGAAGTGACCCCATCCAGGTCAGGCGCAGCTGGCGACCGCGACCCGCTGGACCCGGGGCCGTCCCACCGCATTAAGGATGATCTGGCGCGCCTCGCCGCCGTTGGCCGACAGGTTGCACACGGTGACGGTTCCGGCCTGGAAGCCGCCTCCTGCCAGGCGCGCCGAGCCGGTCGCCACGAAGGAAACGTATTTCGCGACAGTCGAGTTCCCGGTCAGCCGCAGGCTGTCGGGCAGCGGATTGCCGCGCTCGATGAGCGTTTCGTCGGGATCGTGCTCCCCATCCTGGTTGACGTCGTGAAAGACGATCCAGCCCTGCTCCCAGCCGCCGCGGGTAGCGCAGGCGGCGCCATCGGCCGATTTGCACAGCACGACCCGGCCACTGCGCTTGAAAGCTTCGCTGCGCGCCAGCCGGATCGACGAGAGCAGCGCATTCGAGGCAGCGGTGAGCTTGTTGGAGTTGAGAATGGCCGTCATGGAGGGCACGCCGAATCCCAGCAGGACGGTGGCGACGGCGATGACGAGCATCAGCTCGATCAGCGTGAAGCCTGCGCTTCGACCCGTTCGGCATTGCGCCGGCAGGTTGGTTGGGACAAGGGCGGCCAGCGGCGGGGTGGTGTGTGTGTTCATGGCTGAAAGATAGTCAACAGCCTTGTTTCCTTCTTCCGACAAATCACCGTGCTTTGTGTGACCTAAGCACGGCCCGGCAGCGACTCCCCGGGCTGACAGGGCCTTCGCCGTCGATCAAGTCGATCCGACCATCCGTCCGGAGCACCGGCAGCGATCGCTTTTTTAGGGCGACACTCCGCGCCATGCAAAAAAAGCGAGGTTTCACCCTGATCGAGTTGATGGTGGTGCTGGCGATCGCGGCCATTCTGGTCACGCTCGCGGCGCCCTCCTTCAGCCGCATGATCAAGTCCAACTCGATGGCGAGCGGCGTCAACACGTTCATGTCCGACCTGCGCTACGCCCGCAGCGAGGCGGTCCGGTTGGGCGGCGGCGTCGTCATGTGCCGCAGCGACTACCCGGAAGCGGCATCGCCCGCCTGCGGCAGCGGTACCGGCACCGACAGCAAGGGCTGGATCAGCGGCTGGATCATCTACCAGGACCTGAACACCAACGGCAGCGTCGACGCCAGCGAACCGCTCCTGCGGGTGCAGGCCCGGAACAAGTTGATCGATTCCGTCCTCGAGTCGGGCGCCAGCTCGTCGACCAAGTTCAGGTTCACCGGCACCGGCCGCCTGGCGGACAACGGCGGCGCAACGCAGCTGACCTTCGGCGGCAGCGATTTCGACAGCGACCTGAAGCGGGTGGTTTGCGTCAGCCTCGGGGGTCGTGCCCGCATCGCCGGCAATGGCAGCACATCTTGTGGGACGGGCAACGAATGAGGCCATCACACCATTCCCGCCAGCTGGGCGCTTCGCTGCTCGAAGTCCTGGTCGCGATCCTGATCCTCTCGTTCGGCATGCTTGCGCTCAGCGGCATGCTGGCCTTCTCGGTCCAGGCGCCCAAGCTGGCTGCCTACCGAGCGACAGCGACCAGCCTCGCGGCCAGCCACATCGAGCGCATGCGCGCCAATCCTGCCGGCTTCGGGCTCGATTCCTACAAGGAAACGATGACTTACAACACGACGCTGCCGACGCTTACCCCCTGCGCTTATCCCGCATGCACGCCGGACAGCATTGCCGCGTTCGACAAGAGCGACACCAATGCGACGATCCGCCGCCAGCTGCCCCAGGGCGGAATGCGGGTCTCGTGCAATGGCGCCTGCGGCACCCTGGATGGCGATATCTGGGTCATCTGGCTGGAGCCAAGCACGTTCGCGTCTCTCGACACTGCAACCTCGGACGAATGCCCGGATCCGACCGGCGCACCGACCTTCACCCCCTTCACCTCACCCAAGCCCCGTTGCCTGCACATCAGGTTCAAACTATGAAGCTGCTTCGGCATTCACGGGCCCCACGCCGCCGCAACCGGGGGTTGTCGCTGATCGAGTTGCTGGTGTCCCTGGTCATCGGACTGGTGATCATGATCGCGGTCGTTTCAGCCTACATCGGAGCCTCGGGAGCCACCCGCGTCGCCGAAGCGCAGGCGCGGATGAACGAAGACGCACAGGCTGCCCTCACCATCCTGTCGCAGCAATTGCGGATGGCTGGCAACAATCCAAAGCAACCCAATTACGAAGCGGCCAACCAGCGCAACCCCGTGTACGCCGGCGGCTCCTACATCGTGCGAGGCTGCGACGGGAGATTCACCGACGTCGCCACGGCGTCCGATATCACGGCGCTGACCTGTGCCGCCGGCGGCGGTATGGCCCCCGATTCGATCGGACTCAGCTACGAGGCGGACCGCTACAACACCGTCCCCACCGCTGGTGGCATCCCCACCGACTGCCTGGGACAGGCGCTGACGGTCGTGTCTGCCGTGCGGAACATCTGGGATACGACCGCGATGGCTTCGGTGCCGAGCGTGGTCACCTTCACCGTAGCGGAAAACCGCTTCTATGTCGGCACCTCGACCAGCGTCGTAGCGCCGAGCCTGTATTGCAAGGGCAACGGCGGCGCCACCGGCCAATCGCTGGTGGAGAACGTGGAAGATCTGCAGTTCTTCTATGGCACCGCGCCCGCCACCGCAACGCCCAGCACACTCGCGGTCGCTGGCTACCTCAACGCCTCGGCGGACGCCAACGGGATAGCGTCGATCCAGACAGCGCCCAGCCTCGTCGCCCTGCCGGACGACCCTTCGCGCTGGGCGCAGGCGGTGTCGGTGCGGCTGTGCGTCTTGGTGCGCAGCGAAAAGACCGTGGCCTCGGATCTCGACTCAGCCCGTTACGTCAAATGCGACGGCACCGTGGACACCAATCCGCCCGACCTGCGGTTGAGGCGTGCGTACTCCACCACCGTCGTCCTTAGAAACCGCATCCCATCCTGAACAAATGAAGCATATGCGCGTCGCACCAATGCATCCCATCGCACCCGTCCGCCGGCCGATCCCGGCTTCTGGTCGCCGCCCGCGAGCGACCCAGCAGGGCGTCGTGCTGATCATCGCCCTGGTCATGCTGGTCGTCATTTCGCTGTTAACGACGCTGAGCATCCGCAGCGCCGTGTCGACCGAAAGCGTGTCGGGCAACGTCCGAACCACCGAACTTGCCAGCCAGGCCGCG
Source organism: Ramlibacter sp. (assembly GCA_014376915.1). Next base: position 171 of record JACMQP010000534.1, on the reverse strand, counting down.
GAGATCGCGCTGCGCTATTGTGAAGATGCCGTGTTCCAGATCGCCGCCGGCGCGGTGACCCTGCCCTCGACACCGGTGGTGCTCGACTACCTGGCCCCGCCACGATGGAAGTCCCCGACCAACTGGGACAGCAATCCAAGCGATGCCTACGTCATCCCGGGGACGTACGTC
>JACMQP010000009.1 GCA_014376915.1 Ramlibacter sp. | reverse complement strand
TGCCGCCCGGCGACGCCTCGAGCGTCAGGCGCAGCTGCGAGCCGGGTGAAAGTCCGCTGTCGGCATTGACCTCCAGGCCGCGGGTCTGGGGCGCGCTTGCCACTGCCACGTTGGGGGCTGCGGCTGCGGGCAGGGTGAGCAGACCGGTGGCCGGTGCGAGCAGGCATACCGCTGCGACTTGTCTGAGCAGGTGTTTTTTCATCACGGACCCTCGATGAAAGGAAAGAACACGTTCACGGTAGGGCTCGAATGCCGGCTGCGCTGTAGTCCAAAAGGAGCGACGCCGGTAGGAAGCGTCCAGCACCGGAGCTGCTCAGAACAGTTCGAGCGTCTCGGGCGGCAGGCCGGCGCGGCTGTTGGCGTCGTATGGCGTGCGTGGCTCTTGAACCGTGCGCTGCGCAGCTGCGGCGGCCTTTTCTAGCTTGCCGACACGCACGCCGATCAGGCGCAACCGCCGATCGAGCTGGACCCGCTTGAGGCATTGGCTTGCGACCTGGCGGATGGTCTTCGGGTCGGCCGTGAAGTGGTCGATGGTCTGGTCGCGGGTGGCGATCCGGAAATCGTCGTAGCGCAGCTTGATGCCGATGGTCTTGCCCACATAACCCTTGCGCTGCAGGTCGCTTGCCACCTGCCTGCACAGGTCGGTAAAGATGGTCCCCAGCTCGGCCCGGTCGCGTACTGCGTGGAGGTCACGGTCGAAAGTGGTCTCGCGGCTCATCGATACCGGCTCGCTCTCGGTCACCACCGGGCGGTCGTCGCGGCCCCAGGCCGCATCGTGCATCCACGCGCCGTACGCCTTGCCGAAGTTGTCGACCAGCCACTCGCGCTCCTGCGCCGCGATGTCCCCGATGGCCATGAGATGCAGCTTGTGCAGTTTGACTTCCGCCTTGGGACCGATGCCGTTGATCTTGCGTACCGGCAGTGGCCAGATCTTCGTCTGCACGTCGCCTTCCTGGACGATCGAGATGCCGTTCGGCTTGTTGAACTCGCTGGCCATCTTGGCGATCAGCTTGTTGGGCGCGACGCCGATCGAGCAGGTCAGGCCGGTCTGCTGCTGGATCGCCTTCTGGATCAGCCGTGCCAGCACCCGCCCGCCCTCGCGCTGGCCGCCCGGCACCTCGGTGAAGTCGATGTAGACCTCGTCGACGCCGCGGTCCTCCACCACCGGCGCAATGTCGCGGATGATGGCCTTGAAGCCGCGCGAATACTTGCGCACTTCCTCGAAGTCCACCGGCAGCACCAGTGCGTTGGGTGCGAGTTTGGCGGCCTTCATCATGCCCATTGCCGAGCCGACGCCGAACTGGCGCGCCGCATAGGTGGCGGTGGTGATGACGCCCCGGCCGACGTAGTCCTTGAGCAGCGGGAAGGCATCCACCGGGATTTCGGACAGCGGCCGGTCCGAATACTTCTGGCTGATGATCTCGTCGACCTTGCGCCGGCCGCCGCCGATCACGATGGCCAGGCCCTTCAGCTGCGGATAGCGCAGCAGTTCCACCGATGCGAAAAACGCGTCCATGTCGAGGTGGGCGATGCGGCGGATGGGCGGGGCGACGGGCACCCCGCAAGCATAGCGGCGGGGCGGAAATTGGCTGGGGCCTATAGTGTCCCCTGTTCGAACACATTGCCTTACGGGAGAAATCCATTGGCCGCATACGCAGTGAAACACATCGCTGAGGAGCAGGGCCCCCTGCTGGCGAATCTCAAGACGATCCGCAAGACTCCCCATTCCTACACGTCGCGCGAGCCCGAGGCCAGCGAGGCGGCGGCTGGCGGCGACGTCTACGTGGTCGAAGTGCGCAAGGACAAGGCCGTTCGCACTTACTGGCTGGGCTACAAGTACCAGGCCAAGGAAAAGTACGCGCCGGCCGGCGGCGGCGTCTGGAAGGGCGGCTTCCGGTTCCGCAATTCGTCCACGCCGGGCGACCGCGCCGACGGCGTCTACTTCGAGGTGCTGCCGCAGATCACCGACGTGTCACTGTGCGAGTGGCTGGCGACCCAAACGCCGATGGCAGTGATCCCGCAACCCATCGTCGACCAGTTCGAAGCCCTGATCGACGACCACTACGACGCGGCCAGGGAATACGCCTGAAGGTTGACTGGCGCGGCGCGTGCCCGGTCACGGCCGGGCGGCGCACACGACCACCAGGCCGATCGCAACCAGCGCCAGTCCCAGCTGCTCGGCCAGGCCGAGAGTTTTGCGGAACAGCCGGGGCGACACCATGTCGCTGAAAAGAACTTTTACAAGCCCGAGGGTGCTTCGAATAGGGGACGGCGATCTGGCTCCCGGCGCCGAAATCAATCCACCCGACACGCAAGAAGCTTGCATCGAAGGGTTATAGCGGGTTGGCCGCTGCACCCGTTCTGTGCGACGCTTGCGGCATCGTGAAACGAACCAACCGCTTTGCAATCATCGGAAACGCCGGCTCGGGCAAGTCGACCCTGGCCTGGCAATTGGCCGGCCAGCGGGACCTGGCCCTGCTGGACCTGGACATCGTGGCCTGGGAACCGGACCGGATCGCAGTGCCGCGCTCGCACGCTGCCGCGGTCGCCGATGTCAACGCCTTCTGCCGCGCCTATCCGGAATGGGTCGCGGAGGGCTGCTATCCGGACCTGATCGCCACCAGCCTGCAGTACCGGCCGCACCTGTTGCTGCTGGACCCGGGCATCGACCAGTGCCTGGCCAACTGCCGCACGCGTCCCTGGGAGCCGCACAAGTACCGCTCGCGCGCCGAGCAGGACCGCAAGCTGGGCATGCTGCTGGCGTGGGTGGCGGACTACTACCACCGCGACGGCGATATCTCGCTGCAGGCGCACGAGGCGCTGTTCGAGGCCTACCGCGGCCCCAAGCAGCGGCTGTCGCGGCTGCCAGGCCCTGACTTCCGGCCGCGCGCCTGATGGCGCGCCGGGCTCAATAGGTGCCGCGCAGCAGGATGGACTGGTCCACCTTCTGGATGTCGGTGTGGCCGCAGAAGGCCATGGTGAAGTCCAGTTCCTTGTGAATGATCTGCAGCGCCCTGGTCACGCCTTCCTCGCCCATTGCGCCGAGCCCGTACAGCATCGAGCGGCCGATGTAGGTGCCGCGGGCGCCCAGCGCCCAGGCCTTGAGCACGCTCTGGCCGGAGCGGATACCGCCATCCATGTGCACCTCCATGCGGTGCCCCACGGCCTCGACGATGGCCGGCAGTGCCGAGATCGAGGAGGGCGCACCATCGAGCTGGCGGCCGCCATGGTTGGAGACGATCAGCGCGTCGGCGCCGGTGTCGGCCGCCAGCCGCGCGTCCTCCGCGTCCTGGATGCCCTTGAGGATCAGTTTGCCGCCCCAGAGCTTCCTGATCCATTCGACGTCCTTCCACGACAGCGCCGGGTCGAACTGCTTGGCCGTCCATTCAGACAGCGAGCCCATGTTCTCGATGCCCTTGACGTGGCCGAAGATGTTGCCGAAGTTGCGCCGCTTCGTGCCTAGCATCCCCAGGCACCAGGAGGGCTTGCTCATCATGTTCAGGATGTTGGGCAGCGTCAGCTTCGGCGGCGCCGACAGCCCGTTGATGATGTCCTTGTGGCGCTGGCCGATCATCTGCAGGTCCAGCGTCAGCACCAGCGCCGAGCAGTTCGCGGCACTGGCCCGGTCGACCAGGCGCTCGATGAAGGCGCGGTCGCGCATCACATACAGCTGGAACCAGAACGGGTGGCGGTCGGTGGCCTGGGCCACATCCTCGATCGAGCAGATGCTCATGGTCGACAGCGTGAACGGGATGCCGAACTTCTTGGCCGCTCGCGCCGCCAGGATCTCGCCGTCGGCGTGCTGCATGCCGGTCAGCCCGGTCGGCGCGATCGCCACCGGCATCGCGGCATCCTGGCCGATCATCCTGACCCGGGTGCTGCGGTTCTCCATGTTCACCGCCACCCGCTGGCGGAACTTGATCCGCTCGAAATCGGCCTCGTTGGCGCGGTAGGTGCTTTCGGTCCACGACCCGGAATCGGCGTAGTCGTAGAACATGCGGGGCACGCGTTTCTTCGCCAGGACCCGCAGGTCCTCGATGGTGGTGATGACGGGCAACGCAGTCTCCTCGGTTTGGGGAATGCTACTGCCTGCTGCCGGCACCGGTTTGAAGAAATCTGGCGGCGCGCACAATTTTGCTCATGTGACCCCCGCCCCAGCTTCAGCCCCAGCCCATCACGCAACTTGCGTCGCGTGATGGGTCGCACCTTCAGCCGATGCGCACCGGCACGAAGATCTTGTCCTCGCCGCGCTGGATCAGCAGCGCCACCGACTTGCCCGACCTGGCCACCACCGAGCGGACCTGCTCGATGCTTGTGACGGGCGCGCCGTTCACGGCCAGCAGCACGTCGCCGGCCTCGACACCCGCCCGGGCCGCGGCGCCGCTTACGTCCTCGACCAGCAGGCCACCGGCCACCCCAGCCTGGCGCTTCTCGGCGCCTTCCAGCGGCCGCAGCGCCAGTCCCAGCCGGCCGCCGTCGCCGGCTTCCGGACCGGCCTCGCCCCTGGCCACCTTGTCGGCGGCGCTGGCCAGCCGCGCCGACAGCGCCACCGCGCTGCCCTTGCGCCAGATATCCAGTTTCACCGTGTCGCCCGGCGTCGAGCGGCTGATGATGGCCGGCAGGTCGCCGGAAGCGACGATCGGTTGACCGTCGACGGCGCGGATCACGTCGCCGGGCTGCAGGCCGGCCTTGTCGGCGGGGCTGCCGTTCTCGACGCTGGAGACCAGCGCGCCTTGCGGCCGGTCGAGGTTGAACGAATCGGCCAGCGCCTGGTTCACTTCCTGCACCGCGACACCGAGCCGCGCATGCTGCACCTTGCCGGTGGTCACGATCTGCTTCTGCACGCTGCTGGCGACGTCGATCGGGATCGCGAACGACACGCCCATGTAGCCGCCCGACTGGCTGTAGATCTGCGAGTTGATGCCGACCACTTCGCCGCGCGAGTTGAACAGCGGCCCGCCCGAGTTGCCGGGGTTGACGGCGACGTCGGTCTGGATGAAAGGCACGGCACTGTCGTCCGGCAGCGAGCGGCCCTTGGCGCTGACCACGCCGGCGGTGACGGTGTTCTCGAAGCCGAACGGCGAGCCGATGGCCAGCACCCATTCGCCGACGCGCAGGTCCTTCACGTTGCCCAGCGCGACGACGGGCAAGTCCTTGGCCTCGATCTTCAGCACGGCGACATCGGTCTTTGGGTCGGCGCCCAGTACCTTGGCCCGGAATTCGCGGCGGTCGGTCAGCTTCACCGTCACCTCGCTGGCGTCCTTCACGACGTGGGCGTTGGTCAGGATGATGCCGTCGGCGCTGACGATGAAGCCGGAGCCCTGGCCGCGCACCGGCACGTTGCGCGGCATGCCGTGGCCCTGGCCCGGCCCCTGTTGGAAGCGGCGGAAGAACTCGAACGGGTCACCCTGCAAGACCCCGGGGTCCGACTCTTCGGCCGCGGTCTTGCGCATGCCGCTGACGCTGATGTTGACCACGGCGGGGCCGTAGCGTGTGGTGATCTGTGAGAAGTCCGGTGGCGCAATGGTGCCGACCGGCGCACCGCTGGACGTTGCGGCGGTGGTGGGTGCAGCAACGGCAGTGACCATCGGGACCGGTGCGGCGGCGGGGCGCTGGTGCATCGCCTCGACGCCGACGCCGCCGAGGACGCCGGCCGCCAGCAAGGCCAGCACCAGCGGCGCGGATTTCAGGGGGGCTTGGGACATGGGTTGCTCCTGGACGGGATGGGAGAAAAGGAAAACTCTTTCCCAACTGTGGCGCCCCGCGCTTAGGAGAGGCTTAAGCGACGCGCGGAAAACGCACTTCGCAGCGCAGGCCGCCCAGCCGCGGCGAACGATCGAGGTTCACCGTCGCGCCATGGCTGGCCGCGATGGTTCTGACGATCGCGAGCCCGAGGCCACTGCCCTGGGCGCCAGCGCCGGAGACCCGGTAGAAGCGATCGAACACGCGTTCGCGCTCGGCTTCGGGCAGGCCGGGGCCGCTGTCTTCGACCAGCAGGCAAGGCGCACGGTCGCGCAGCTGCAGCGAAATGTCGACCTGGCCGCCATCGGGCGTGTACTTGATCGCGTTGTCCAGCAGGTTGCGCAGCAAGGTATGCACCGCCGCGGGTTGGCCCAGCACCGGCAGCGGTTCGTTGTCGCCGGGCAGCAACCCGACGTCGATGCGCCTTGCCTGCGCCTGCGGCAGCAGCTCGGACACGACCTGCCGCACCAGTTCCGGAAGGTCGACCGGCTGCGATTGCGCGGCACGCTGGCGCTCACCTTCCTCGCGGGCCAGAACCAGCAGCTGGCCGACCAGGTCGATCGCGCGGTCGATGCCTTCGTTCAGCCGGGCAACGGCGGCGTCGCGGCTGGCCTCGTCCTGCGGCCGTCGCAGCGCCTGCGCCTGCAGCTTGAGCACGGTGAGGGGCGAGCGCAGTTCGTGCGCGGCGTCGGCGACGAAATTGCGCTGGATCTCGAAGGCCAGCCGGACCCGGCCGAACAGCAGGTTCAGCTCCTGCACCAGCGGCAGCACTTCCTCGGGCAGGCCGGCGTCGGGCAGCGGCGACAGGTCGTCCGCCACGCGCGCCGCGACCTGGCGCCGGGTGCGCTCGACCGGCGCCAGCGAGCGGTCGATCAGCCACCACACCGCCAGCATCAGCAGCGGCGCCAGCAGCGCGATAGGCAGCACCGCGCGAGCTGCCAGCGCCCGGGCCCGGGCCTGTCTTGCATCGAGGTCCTGCGCGATCTGCACCGTCTGTTCCGGCGTCTGCAGCGAGTACACGCGATAGCGCACGCCGCCGGCCACGCCGTCGGAGAATCCCAGCACCGCCTGCGGCGGCAACAGCGAACGTGGCGAGCGGAAGATCTGGGCGCCGTCCGGACCCCAGATCTGGACCATGAAGTCGTAAGCCGGATCGCCGGCCTGCGGGCCGGGTGCGAACGGCATGCCGCCGCGCACCGAACGCGCGATTTCCTGCAGGTGCTCGTCGAACATGGCGTCCGCCTGGACCAGCGCCGTGCGATAGGCGGTACTGGCCTGCAGCAGCGACGCCAGCGCGATGGCGGCGAGCACCAGCCACAGCAGCCGGCGCCGCAACGACGGCGCAGCCCTGCGTGGGACGGTGGCCGCGCTCATTCGCGCGGCACCAGGTAGCCCAGGCCGCGCACGGTCTGGATCATTTCGCTGCCGAGTTTCTTGCGCAAGCCGTGGACGTAAACCTCGACGGCGTTGCTGCTGATGTCGTCCTTCCAGCCGTAGAGCTTCTGTTCCAGCTGGGTCCGGGAGAACACCGCGCCCGGCCGCTGCAGCATCGGCTCAAGGACGGCCCATTCACGCGCCGAGAGCGACACCGCGTTGCCGTTGACAGTAGCTTCGCGCGTTGCCGGGTTCAGGGTCACGCCCAGGTGGCTGAACACCGGCTCTCCACGCCCGGCGCTGCGGCGCAGCAGCGCGCGGATCCGGGCCAGCAGTTCGTCGACGTCGAAGGGCTTGACCACGTAGTCGTCGGCGCCGGCGTCAAGTCCGGCGATCCGGTCGGCCACGCCATCGCGCGCCGTGGCGACCAGCACCGGGACTGTTTCGCGCCGCGAGCGCAGCGCCCGCAGCACCTCCAGTCCGCTGCGCCCCGGCAGGCCCAGATCCAGCAGCACCAGGTCGTACTGCTCGCTGCGCAGGGCGGTGTCGGCCATGTCGCCGTCGCGCACCCAGTCGACGGCGTAGTGCTCGGCGCGGAGCACGTCCAGCATGGCTTCGCCGATCATGGCGTCGTCTTCGACCAGCAGCAGTCGCATGGGAAGAAATCCTCGGGAGAAACTCCGGATTATCGAGCTCGCTGCTGAAGCCAGCCTGAAACGTGTAGTTACATAAAGTACAATATAAACTGATCAATGCACATTGCGACCGATCAGTATTGTTATTGAAACACCATGCGGAACCACCTCAACCTCCTGCCTTTACTCATGTTTCTGGGCCTCGCGGCCAGTCCCATGGTGGCGGTCGCGCAACCGGCCCCGGCCCCGCAGGCGTCCGAGGTATTGAACCACCCCTGGGTGGAGCCGCCGCCGAACCGCCAGCCGGAGGCCTATTTCACCAACCTCAAGGATGGCGAAAGCCGGGTCGCACCGTTCGTGTTGCGCTTCGGCCTGTCGATGCGCGGCATCGTGCCCGCCGGCAAAACGGCGGGCCGTGCCGGCCACCACCACCTGCTGATCGACCAGCCGCTCCCGCTCGACTTCAAGAAGCCGCTGCCCTTCACCAGCCAATACATCCATTTCGGCAAAGGGCAGATGGAGGCGCTGGTGGACCTCAAGCCCGGCACCTACACGCTGAACCTGCTGCTGGCCGACCAGGGGCACATTCCGTACTTTGTCTTCAGCAAGCCGGTGCAGGTCACGATCACGGCGCAGGACAAACAGCTCACGCCAGCGGGCGTGCTTGGCCCGAAGCGGCTGGAAATCCTCGGGGTGGCGGACCAGCAGGCGGTGAAGGGGCCGTTCCGCGTGCAATTCCACGCCAGTGGCTACAACATCGCCCACCTCGATGCCAGGGTGGCCGAGAGCGGGCACTTCCGGCTAACGCTGGAGCGCAGCGGCAAGAAAGACGTGCTCGAGTTCCGCCAGGGCCAGACAGAGGTCTGGCTGAACCCGCCGCGCGGCGACTATGTGCTGCGGCTGGAACTGGTGGACAACCTCGGCGACCAGCAAATGGCCGCAGCGCCGCCGCTGCGCATCAACGTCGCCTCCAGCGCCGCTCCCTGAGGCCGCGGCAGGGAAACCGCTTCAGGCGAGCCGCTCCCGGTGCCGCTCGATCTGCTGGCGCACCTGGGCCGGCGCAGTGCCGCCCAAGATGTTGCGCGCGTTGAGCGAACCGCGCAGGCTCAGCACGTCGTACACGTCTTTCCCGA
>JACMQP010000533.1 GCA_014376915.1 Ramlibacter sp. | reverse complement strand
GAAGTGGCCGGACTTGCCGCCCTTCTTCTCCAGCAGGCGCACGCCGGTGATCGTCATGCCGCGGTCGACTGCCTTGCACATGTCGTAGATCGTGAGCAGTGCGACCTGCACCGCGGTGAGCGCCTCCATTTCCACTCCCGTCGGCCCGACTGTCTCCGCGGTCGCCAGGCAATGGATGCATGAGTCTTGCGCATCGACAGTGAATTCGACGGCGACGCGCGTCAGTGCGATCGGGTGGCACAGCGGAATCAGATCGCTGGTGCGCTTGGCGCCCTGGATGCCGGCAATGCGCGCGATTCCGATCACGTCGCCCTTCTTTGCGGTGCCGGCTTCGATCAGGGCCAGGGTCGTGGGTAGCATCTCGATGCGCCCAGCGGCGACCGCGACGCGGTGCGTGCCGGGCTTGGCGCCCACGTCCACCATGTGGGCCTGGCCCTGGGCGTCAAAATGGGTGAGCGAACTCATGCAGATGGGGATCCCAGAATCAGTCAACGGAACGTTCGATTTTCTCGAGCATCATACGGCCATGTCCTATTGGAAAGACCGATTCAAGGCCGCCGGCATTCACCTGGCGATCAGTGTCTGCATCGCCGCGCTGGCAGCGGCGCTGGTGTTCGCCGTCTGGTATCCCTATCCGTACCGGGAGATCTCGGGCGGTCGGGAGCTGTTTCTGATCCTGATCGGCGTGGACGTGATCCTCGGCCCGTCGATCACCCTGGCCATCTTCAACCGGGCCAAGCCGTCCCGGGAACTGCGGCGGGACTTGATGATTGTCGGTTTGATCCAGCTCGCGGCACTGGGTTACGGCCTCCAGACACTGTTCGTCGCACGGCCCGTCCACCTGGTGTTCGAGTTGGATCGTTTTCGCGTCGTCCACGCGGTCGACGTGCCGTCGGACCTGATGGGCAAGGTGCCAGCTGGAATCGATGCGCTGCCTCTATCCGGGCCCACGCCTCTGTCGTTGCGCAGGTTCACGGATCGCCGCGAGGAACAGGATGCGACGCTGGCCGCGCTGCAGGGAATTTCGCTGAGTTCGCGGCCCGATCTGTGGCAAACGTATGACGCCGGACGCGAGCAGATCCTGGCAGCCGCGAAGCCGGCGGACCAGCTCAAGTCCCGCTTCGCGGCGCGGGCGGGCGAGATCGACGCCGCCCTCGCCCGGGCCGGGCGCCAGGCGGCCACCACTGCGTACCTGCCGCTGGTTGGGCGCAAAAGCTTCTGGACCGCCTTCGTCGATCCGGTGACCGCCGACGTCGTCGGCTTCATGCCGCTGGATTCGTTTTGAGCAAAGCACCGGGTGCCGCATTGTTCGCTGCGATCCTGACGGGATGGCTGATGCTGCTGCCGCGGCCCGCGCTGGCGCAACTGCCGACCCTCGGCGACTCCAGCGACATGAACGTGAGCGCCGAGCGCAAGCTGGGCGAGAAGATCGCCCGCGAGCTGTACCGCGACCCGGACTACATCGACGATCCACTGCTGTCGGAATACATCCAGGGGATCTGGCAGCAGTTATTGGCGGCCGCGCGCAAACGGGGCGAGCTGACGAGCGAGCTCGACGAGCGTTTTGCCTGGGAGGTGTTGCTGGGCAAGGACCGCTCCATCAACGCCTTTGCGCTGCCGGGTGGCTGGCTGGGGCTGCACCTGGGCCTGATCAGCGTCTCCGCCAACCAGGATGAACTGGCATCGGTGTTGGCGCACGAACTCAGTCACGTCACCCAGCGCCACATTTCGCGCATCATGACGCAGCAGAACCGGCAGAGCCCGCTGCTCGTGGGCGCCATGATTCTGGGCGTGCTGGCGGCCAGCAAGAGTCCCGAAGCGGGTAACGCGATGATCGCCGGCGGCCAGGCACTGGCGGCCCAAAGCCAGCTCAATTTCTCGCGTGACATGGAGCGCGAGGCCGACCGCGTCGGGTTCGGCGTGATGACCCAGGCCGGGTTCGAGCCCCAGGGCTTTGTCACGATGTTCGAAAAGCTGCAGCAGGCCTCGCGTCTGAACGACAACGGCAGCTTCCCGTACCTGCGAAGCCACCCGCTGAACACGGAGCGGATCGCGGAAATGCAGTCGCGCCAGCCGTTGGGCCGCGTCGCGGCGGCGCCACTTGTAAGCTTCGAGCACAGCATGATGGCAGCGCGCGCCCGGGTCTTTTCCTATCCGGGCGTCGACGGGCTGCGTGCGTTCGTCACCGAGGCCCAGGGCGATGTCGCCGCCAGGGCGACGCCGGTCCGGCAAGCGGCCGTCTTTTATGCCGCCGCCCTTGCCGGTGCGCGCTTACGCGACGCGGCGGGCGCAGCGAAATGGCTGGCGCAGCTGTCGGTGGTCGCCCGCGGCGACGCCAAGGCGACGCGGCTCGCGCGGCTGCTCGAAGCCGAAATCGCGCTGGACGGCGGCGATGCGGCGCGGGCCGCGGATCTGGTGGAGATTGCCGGCGCCGGACGGCCGGAGGTGATGCTTGGATCGCAGGCCAGGTTGCGTTCGGGGCGCGGGGCCGAAGCGTCCGGGCGGCTGCAGACCTGGGTCGCGCTTCATCCGCGCGACGGTGGCGCCTGGCAGGTGCTCGCCAGCGCCTACGCCGCGCAGGGCCAGACCTTGCGCTCGATCCGTGCCGAAGCCGAGGCCCAGGTGGCGCACCTCGACTACGCCGCGGCCGTGGACCGGTTCAAGGCCGCCCAGGACCTGGTGCGCCGCAACGGCGCGGGTGGCGACCACATCGAGGCATCGATCATCGACACCCGTTCGCGGCAGGTGGAGTCACTGCTTCGGGAACAGGCGCTCGAGCGCTGACTCGATCACCATCCCGATCAGCGAATAGATCAGCGAGCCGATCAGCGCCGCAGTGAAGCCGCGCACCTGGAACCCGTCCAGCACGGAGGCGGCGGCCCAGAACATCAGTGCGTTGATGACGAACAGGAACAGGCCCAGCGTCAGCACCGTCACTGGGAGTGTCAGCAGCACCAGCACCGGGCGCACCACGGCATTGAGCAGGCCGATCACGAAAGCCGCGATCAGGGCCGCGGTAAAGCTCGTCACCTCCACGCCCTGGTACACGTATGCCACCAGCAGCAGCGCCGCGGCGCTGAGCAGCCATCTCAAAAGAAGCTTCATGTCCGCAGGATAGCACCGGCCATCAAGCTGCCCTGCGCTACTCGGCCGCCAACACCAGTACAGCGCCCATCCCCAGGACGGCGCCCGGCACCGACCAGCGCCCCTCCTTGCCGGTCGGCTGGTCGGTCGTGACGGGTTGCAGGTCCTGCCCGAACTTGGGCCGGCGCGCGTCGAGAACGCGCGAGGTCGTGTGCTCGGACGATAACCTCTTGGTCAGTTCGGGCAAGGGCGCCTTGGCCACCACCTGCGTCACCCGGTCGCCGCGCCCGGTCAGGTGCGGCACGATCTGTTCGAACAACTTTTCAGCCCACTTGGCGCGCCAGTTCTGACGCGCCGCGTGGCTGACCCATTTGCTGATGTGCTGCGTCATCCGCGGGGCGCAGGCGACCAGCACCCAGTGGGTCTGCTGCGCGGCGCCAGCCCCGGTGGCCGCAGCCATTGGCGCGAGCTGCTGCCGGGCAAAAGCTGCGTCGTCAAGGTACACGATGATTGTTTCCATGAGTATCTCCAGTGAAGAATGAAAAGGCCGTAAGGCGGGACGGGATCAGGCGGCGTGCGGGCCGTTGCGCTTGTCGCCGGAGCCGTGGCGGCGGCTGACCCACCAGCCCCCCAGCAGGACGCCCGCCACGGCAGCGACGTAGGTGCCGTAACGCGCGATCGTGTTGAGGATCTGCGGCGGGTCGAACAATGGGTCCAGCAGCGGCTCGCTGACGATCATCCGGGCGGCCGTGAAAGCCAGCACCGCCGCACCGGCCTGGATGATCAGCGGGAAGCGCTCGACCAGCTTGAGCACCACGGTGCTGCCGAAGACGACGATCGGGACGCTCACGAGCAGCCCGATGATCACCAGGTCGAACGAGCCGTGGGCCGCGCCGGCGACGCCCAGCACGTTGTCGATGCCCATCAGCGCGTCGGCGACGACGATGGTCTTCATCGCGCCCCAGAAGGTGTTGGCCACCGGGCCGTCATGCTCGTTTTCGCCCTGGTCGGCGAGTAGCTTGTAGGCGATCCAGACCAGGCCCAGGCCCCCGACCAGCATCAGTCCGGGGATGCGCAGCAGCCAGACCACGCCCACCGTCATGGCCGAACGCACGACGATCGCTCCGACAGTGCCCCAGACGATGGCCTTCTTCCGCAGGTGGGTTGGCAGGCTGCGGGCGGCCAGCGCGATCACGATCGCGTTGTCGCCCGCCAGCACGAGGTCGATGAGGATGATGGCCAGCAAGGCCGACCACCATGGGGGGGACAAAAACTCCATGACAAGCACTCCGAGTTGAAGAATCGATCAACAACCCAGGACAGCCGCGGTCAGGAACTCAGTCGTGATTGCCGTGAATCACAAGCGCGCTTCGACCGAACCCATCCCAGGTTCCAATCGAAGGTCTTGCTCGGCATGGTGTCATGCAGATATGTGCCCAACAAGCCGGAAGTGATGACTTCGTATTGACGACTTGCTGATACCCGTTGCAGCGATGCCGGACATTGCCAACACCTCCCTTGCCGCAACGAGAGGGAGCTACTCCCCTTCGTAGCTTTATTAGATCACAGGCCAGCGCCGGCGTGGGGTGCAGGGGGCGGGCTATCATCGCCCTCCCACTGCACCAGCCATGGCCGGAATCCACATCACCGACATCGAAGCCGCCATCAACTTCTGGCGCGACCGCAGCCCATCTCCCGACGGGGTGACGCTGGCGCCTGAGCTGCGGGCGCTGGCCGAGGTCTATGCCTTGATGGTTTTCTACCACGAGGACCAGGCCGAAGAGCGGGGCTTCCCGCCCAAAGCCTATGCCGCCTGGCGCGCCTGGTACGACAGCACGCCCGACACGCCCTGCATCGCGATCTGCTCCACCAGCCAGGGCGACGACACCTGCAAGGGCTGCGGGCGCAGTTTCGAGGAAGTGCAGCGCTGGCCGGAGATGGCGCCGGCGGAAAAGCGTCAGACCTGGCGTCGGATCACGCTGGAGAGCGACGCCTGGCGTTTCAACAAATACGCTGAGCGGGCCGCCGAGGGCCGGCAGCCGACGCCGGCCTCGACCTCTTGAAGGACCGATGCGGCGCCTGACACGTGCTCCCAATATCGCGATTGCAGCGCTCTGGGTCGATGTGCTGCTACACGCGGGTATCCAGGCGTCCGTACAGCGTTATTACCTTGGCGCGGCTGCCGGAGAATTGCCGCCGGACCAGTGCCTGCCCGAGGTGTGGATCACCGACGATTCGCAGGAAGCGCAGGCGCGCGAGTTGCTGCATGCGTTGCAAAACGCGCCGCAGCGCCGCTGGAATTGCGCCTGCGGCGAGCTGGTTGAAGGCGGCTTCGAGACCTGCTGGAACTGCGGTCGGCCCATGCCGGCCTGAACGCCGGCATGGGCCGACCGACATGATGCAGGCGCTATTTCCAGCGCAGGGGTTCGATGTCCACGGTGGTCTTGCCGTCGCCCAGCATCAGCGTGCCTTCCTGGATCGTGGCCTGCAACTGCATGCTGCGTTGCGCCAGCGCAGCGAGCGCTTGCGAGGCGACGGTCGGCACCCGGAACACGCTGAGGTTCTGCAAGCGCGCCACCTTGTTCTCGATGCCGCGCCACCAGACTTCGGCGGCATGGTGAAAGCAGTACACCTGCACGTCGTCGGCCTTGCTGCAGGCGCGGGTCAGCGGCTTGTCTTCGGGCTGCCCGACCTCGATCCACAGCCGGGTGCGGCCGGTGAAGTCGCGCAGCCAGACGTCCGGCTCGTCGGGATCGGACAAGCCGGCACCGAAGCTCAGCGTGCCGTCGCCGTTCAGCACCGTCTGCAGCGTGTGGGCGTTGCGTGCCAGTGCCACCAGCCGGACCATCATGCGTTCGTCGGTCTCGCTCGGATGGCGGGCCAGCGTCAGTTGGTGGTCGGCGTAATAGCCGTGGTCGATGTCGGCGACCTGGACGTTCGCCTTGAAGATGGTGGACTTGATGGCCACGTGATCAGACCCTGCGGGCAAGCTCGGCCGCCTTGCCGATGTAGCTAGCGGGCGTCAGCGCCAGCAGCCGGTCCTTTTCGGGCTGGGGAATCTCCAGCGAGCGGATCAGCCCGTGCAGGTCTTCCGGCCGCACGCCCTTGCCACGGGTCACGTCCTTGAGCTTTTCATAGGCGCCATGCAGGCCGAAGCGCCGCATCACTGTCTGGATCGGTTCGGCCAGCACTTCCCAGGCCCGGTCGAGGTCCTCGGCCAGCGCCTCTTCGTTCAGCTCCAGCTTGGCCAGGCCGATGATCGTCGAGTGATACGCCAGCGCCGCGTAGCCGAGCGCCACCCCCATGTTGCGCAGCACGGTGCTGTCGGTCAGGTCGCGCTGCCAGCGGCTGACCGGCAGCTTCTCCGACAGGTGCCGCAGCAGCGCGTTCGCCATGCCAAGGTTGCCTTCGGCGTTCTCGAAGTCGATCGGATTGACTTTGTGCGGCATGGTGGACGAGCCGATTTCGCCCTCCTTGAGCCGCTGCTTGAAGTAGCCGAGGCTGATGTAGCCCCAGATGTCGCGCGACCAGTCGATCAGGATGGTGTTGGCACGGGCCACTGCGTCGAACAGCTCGGCCATGTAGTCATGCGGCTCGATCTGGATGCTGTACGGCTGAAATGTCAGGCCCAGGCCCAGCGGCTCTGGCGCCTCCACCACCTTGCGGCTGAACGCTTCCCAGTCGAATTCAGGCCAAGCTGCCATGTGGGCGTTGTAGTTGCCGACGGCGCCGTTCATCTTGCCCAGCAGCTTGACGGCGGCGATGCGCTCGCGCGCCGCGGCCAGGCGGACCACGACGTTGGCGATTTCCTTGCCCACGGTGGTCGGGCTGGCGGTCTGCCCGTGGGTGCGACTGAGCATCGGCACAGCTGCATGGGCGTGCGCCAGCTCCCGCAGCTTGCCGATCACCGCGTCGAGCGCGGGCAGGAGCACCTGGTCGCGGCTGGCCTTCAGCTGCAGCGCGTGGCTCGTGTTGTTGATGTCCTCGCTGGTGCACGCGAAATGGACGAACTCGCTGGCAACCTTGAGTTCGGGCCGGGCCTCGAATTTCGACTTGATCCAGTACTCCACGGCTTTGACGTCGTGGTTGGTGGTTTTCTCGATGTCCTTGATCGCCAGCGCGTCGGCTTCGGAGAAATTCTTGACCAGTCCGAGCAGGTAAGTGCGCGCTCCGGGCGTCAAGGCCTTGAACTCCGCAAAACCAGCGTCGCTCAGCGCGATGAACCAGCAGATTTCCACCTGCACCCGGCGGTGCATGTAGCCTTGCTCGCTCATCAGCGGCCGCAGCGGCGCGAGCCGGCCGGCGTAGCGGCCATCGAGCGG
>JACMQP010000532.1 GCA_014376915.1 Ramlibacter sp. | reverse complement strand
CAGCTGCGAGGCCTTGCGCGACGCGACGGTCTCGGCTTTGGCATGGGCGCTGACGGCGGCGTCCACGATGACTTGCGCGAAGTTGCGCGGCAGTTCGCCCTTCATCCGGCGCTCGAATTCAGCGGCCAGTTCCGGACGGGCCTCGCGATAGGCGGCGAAGCGCTTGCTCCAGTCGGCTTGCGCTGTCTTGCCCCTGGCCTTGGCGTCCCATTGCTCATAGGCCATCTTCGGCAGGTCGAAAGGTGGGTGCGACCAGCCCAGCGCCGTCCGGGTGAGCGCGATCTCGTCGGCGCCCAGCGGCTCGCCATGGGCCTTGGCGGTGTTGGCGCGGTTCGGCGAACCCTTGCCGATCTGGGTCTTGGCGACGATCAGCGTCGGGCCGGTGCTGCCGTTGCTGGCACTGCGGCGGGCATCGGCGATGGCGCGGTCCACCACGTCGACGTCGTGGCCGTCGACCGGGCCGATCACGTTCCAGCCGTAGGCCTTGAAGCGGGCGGGGGTGTCGTCGATGAACCAGGGCGTGACCTGGCCGTCGATCGAGATGCCGTTGTCGTCGTAGATCGCGATCAGCTTGTCCAGCTTCCAGGCGCCAGCCAGCGCGCAGGCCTCGTGGCTGATGCCTTCCATCAGGCAGCCGTCGCCCATGAACACGTACGTGCGGTGATCGACCACCGTGTGGCCGTCGCGGTTGAACTCCTGGGCCAGCAGCTTCTCGGCCAGTGCCATGCCGACCGCATTGGCCAGCCCCTAGCCCAGCGGGCCGGTCGTGGTTTCGACACCGGGCGTGACATCCACTTCGGGATGGCCGGGGGTCTTGCTGTGCAGCTGGCGGAAGTTGCGCAGTTCCTGCGCTGGCAGGTCGTAGCCGGTGAGGTGCAGCAGCGAATAGAGCAGCATCGACGCGTGGCCGTTGGACAGCACGAAACGGTCGCGGTCGAACCACTTGGGATTGGCCGGGTTGTGTTTGAGGTGCCGACCCCAGAGCGCGGTGGCGATCTCGGCCATGCCCATGGGGGCGCCGGGATGACCCGAATTGGCTTGTTGTACGGCGTCCATGGCGAGCGCGCGGATCGCGTTCGCCATCAGGGAAGTGTTGGCCATCAGGGGAGCTCCGGGGAAGGATCGGGAAAGCGCACCATTTTACCCAGCGGCTTGCACCGCAGCTGCGCAACTGCCGCATCGTCTAAAGTGGTCTCCATGCAAGGACTCCACCTGACGGCCGATCTGTACCGGTGCCGCTGCGACGCGCTCTGGCTGACCGACGCGCAGCGCCTGGGCGACTGGTGCGTGCAGGCGGTAGCGGTTGCCGGACTGCAGCCGGTGGACCAGTTGTTCCACACCTTTCCGGCCACCGCGGCCGGGGCCGGCGGCGTGACGGCAACAGTGCTGCTGGCCGAGTCGCACATCTGCCTGCACACCTGGCCCGACCAGCGCGCCGTGACGGCGGATGTCTATGTCTGCAATTTCAGCGGCGATCACTCCGCCAAGGCCCGCGGCCTGATGGACGCGCTGATCAATCGCTTCCAGCCGGAGTGGACCGAGCAGCGCTCGCT
>JACMQP010000531.1 GCA_014376915.1 Ramlibacter sp. | reverse complement strand
TCAGCTCGCCCTGGGCGAAGCTGACCGTTTCGGTGGCCTTGTAGATGAGGACGAAGCCCAGCGCGATCAGCCCGTAGATGCATCCTTGCGCGATGCCGCTGATCATCAGTTGAATGAATTGCACTTTGCTCAGGTCTCCCGTTCGTCGCCCGTTATAGCTGGCAGCTTGCGTTTTCCGGTACAGGGTTGTCCCGGGAACTGTCGCCCAAGCGGCATTGATTCGGGTGTAATCGACGCATGAAAAATGCAGTCCGGACCGAGCAGCTGGAGCAGGTGACGGTCGTGACCCTCGACCGGCCCGAGGTGCGCAACGCCGTCGACGCCGACACGGCCCGTGCGCTCTACAACGCCTTCGTGGCGTTCGACGCCGATCCGCAGGCGCGGGTGGCGGTGTTCCACGGCGCCAACGGCCACTTCTGCGCCGGCTGGGTCCTGCAGGCCGCGGCGAAAATGGCGGCGCAGGCCGGCGGCGCGGGCGTGCTGGTGGATCTGGACTTCGATCCGGCAGAGCCGGCGCCATTGGGACCGATGGGGCCGTCGCGCCTGCTGCTGTCCAAGCCGGTGGTCGCCGCCGTCAGCGGCGCGGCGGTGGCCGGCGGGATGGAGCTGGCCCTGTGGTGCGACATGCGGGTGCTGGAAGAGGATGCGTACTTCGGCGTCTACTGCCGGCGCTTCGGCGTGCCGCTGATCGACGGCGGCACGGTGCGGCTGCCGCGGCTGGTGGGCATGGGCCACGCGATGGACCTGATCCTCACCGGCCGTAAGGTCGAATCGGCGGAGGCTTTGCGGATAGGGCTGGCCAATCGCGTGGTGGCCAAGGGCACAGCGCGCGACGCTGCCATCGCGCTGGCGCGCCAGCTGTGCGCTTTCCCGCAGGCCACGATGAACGCCGACCGCATGAGCGCGTATCGCCAATGGGACTTGCCGCTGCCGCAGGCGCTGCACCAGGAGTGGGAGCGCGGCAAGCACCGCATCGCCGACGGCTTCGAAGGGGCTGGACGCTTTGCCGGAGGCGAGGGCCGGCACGGGAAGTTCTAGCGGCGAGCGATCTCCCGCGGCTTGCCGTTCGCGTCGATGGCCACGTAAGTGACCGAGGCCTCCGTCACTTTCACGAACTGGCCCTGGGAGTGGAAGCGCTCGGCGTAGACCTCGACCTTGACCGTGACCGAGGTGCGGCCGATGCGCACCAGCTGCGAATAGAACGACAGGATGTCGCCCACCCGGACCGGCTGCTTGAAGATGAATTCCTTGACGGCGACGGTCGCCATGCGGCCGCCGGTGTGGCGCGCCGGGATCACCGAGCCGGCCAGGTCGACCTGCGCCATGACCCAGCCGCCGAAGATGTCGCCGTTGGCATTGCAGTCGGCCGGCATGGGGATCACCTTCAACACCAGCTCGCTGTCGGTGGGCAAGGCGACGCCGGCGCCGCGGGCATCGGTGGGATGAGGGCTTGATTCGTCGGACATGGGCACAATCTCGCTTTGATGGTTCCAACTTCCAATTGTCCCTGATGCGCCGGTCTGGCGAAATCTCTGCAGCTTCCCCCCACGCCGCCGCACCGCCGGCTGCGGCCGCACGCGACGACAAGTCGGACTGGGCCACGCTGCGGCGCCTGTTCCCCTACCTGTGGCAATACAAATGGCGCGTCGTGGGGGCGCTGTTGTTCATGGTCGGCGCCAAGCTGGCCAACGTCGGCGTGCCGGTGCTGCTCAAGACGCTGGTGGACACCATGTCGTTCAAGCCAGGCGACCCCGCCGCGGTGCTGGTGGTGCCGATCGGGCTGCTGCTGGCCTACGGGCTGCTGCGCCTGTCGACGTCGCTGTTCACCGAGTTGCGCGAGCTGATTTTTTCCAAGGCGACGCAGGGTGCGGCCCGCCGCATCGCACTGGAGACCTTCCAGCACCTGCATGCGCTCAGCCTGCGCTTCCACCTGGAGCGCCAGACCGGCGGCATGACGCGCGACATCGAACGCGGCGTGCGTGGCATCGAATCGCTGATCTCCTATTCGCTGTTCAGCATCGTTCCCACGCTGATCGAGGTGGTGCTGGTGCTGACGATCCTGGGCGTGAAATTCGACGCCTGGTTTGCCTGGATCACGCTGATCGCCCTGGCCCTGTACATCGTGTTCACGGTCAGCGTGACGGAGTGGCGCACCAAGTACCGCAAGCAGGCCAACGAGTTCGATTCGGCGGCGCACACCAAGGCCATCGATTCGCTGTTGAACTACGAGACCGTGAAGTACTTCAACAATGAAGGCTTCGAGGCCAGCCGCTACGACGAGAGCCTGCAGCGGCTGCGTCAGGCGCGGCTCAAAAGCCAGACCACGCTGTCGATGCTCAACACCGGGCAGCAGTTGATCATCGCGGTCGGCCTGGTGACCATGCTGTGGCGGGCCACCGAAGGCGTGGTGGCCGGCCGAATGACGCTGGGCGACCTGGTGATGGTCAACGCCTTCATGATCCAGCTGTACATCCCGCTGAACTTTCTGGGCGTGCTGTATCGCGAGATCAAGCAGAGCCTCACGGACCTGGACAAGATGTTCACGCTGATGGAGAAGGAGCGCGAAGTGGCGGACAAGCCGGGGGCGCAGCCGCTGTCCGGTTTGCAGGACGCCACCGTCCGCTTCGAGCACGTCAACTTCGCCTACGAGGCGGCGCGGCCGATTTTGCACGACGTCAGCTTCGAGATCCCGGCCGGCAAGACGGTGGCGGTGGTCGGGCCTTCGGGCTCGGGCAAGTCGACGCTGGCGCGGCTGCTGTACCGCTTCTACGACGTGCAGGATGGCCGCATCACCATCGCCGGCCAGGACATCCGCGAAGTGACGCAGTCCAGCGTGCGGCAGGCGATCGGCATCGTGCCTCAGGACACCGTGCTGTTCAACGACACGGTGGAATACAACATCGGCTACGGCCGGACCGGTGCCAGCCGTGCCGAGATCGAGGACGCGGCGCGGGCGGCGCGCATCCACGGGTTTATCGAGTCGACGCCCAAGGGCTACGGAACCATGGTGGGCGAGCGCGGGCTCAAGCTGTCGGGCGGCGAGAAGCAGCGGGTGGCGATTGCCCGGACGCTGCTGAAGAACCCACCGATCCTGATCTTCGACGAGGCCACCTCGGCACTCGATTCGGCCAACGAGCGCGCGATCCAGACCGAGCTGAAAAGCGCGGCGCAGAACAAGACCACGCTGCTGATCGCGCACCGGTTGTCCACCGTGGTCGATGCGCACGAGATCCTGGTGATGGACGCCGGCCGCATCCTGGAGCGCGGCAACCACAACGAGCTGCTCGCCCGGGGCAGCCGCTATGCGCAGATGTGGGCGCTGCAGCAGCAGAGCGGCGAAGGCTCGGGGCAGTTGGAAAAAGAGGGCGTTACGGCGTAATCAAACAAGGTCATCAAGGCGCTGGTGATGCCGTTCAGTGGTAGGAAGGCAGGCTGTCGCGACAGGTCGGCACGTCCGGCGACTGATCCTGTCGGAGGGCAGCCGCAAGCGCATCCAGTGGACTGGACGTTCCGCCCGCCGCGACCTTGAGGACGTGGGTGTAAATCATGGTGGTGCTGACATCGCTATGACCCAGTAATTCCTGCACGGTGCGAATGTCGGTGCCGGCCTGCAGCAGGTGGGTGGCAAATGAGTGCCGCAGCGTGTGGACCGAGACCGGTTTGTGGATGCTTGCAGCCGCGCAAGCCAGCTTGACCGCTCGTTGCAGACGCTCCTCGTACAAATGGTGCCGTCTCTCGATGCGCGACCGTGGATCGAGCGACAGGGCCGAGGCGGGAAACACCCAGAACCACCCCCATCGCCGCCCCAGGTCGGGATACTTCAGGGCCAGGGCGTCCGGCACGTCGACACCGCGTGTTCCGCGCTCGCGATCTTGCTGCCAGCGGACATGTGCTGCCGCCAGCTGCGCCTTGAGCGGTGCGAGCAGGCTGCGCGGCAACATCACCACCCTGTCTTTGCCGCCCTTGGCCTCACGCACCATGATTGCCTGCCGATCGAAATCCAGATCCTTGACG
>JACMQP010000530.1 GCA_014376915.1 Ramlibacter sp. | reverse complement strand
GCGGCCTGGGCCAGAACCTGCTGCTGCAGCGCGTCGCGCCCGTGCGGGCTGGCGCTCACCACGAATGCCAGCAGCCCCGGCGGCCCGCCCAGCTGGCTGCGGTCGAACACGAATTGCGCCGGCGCTGCATCGCTGGAATGGAGCGCCAGCATCGGCAGCGGCAGGCGTGGCCCGCCGGTCACGTAGACCGTGGCGATCGCTTCATGGGTGAGCGAGCCGGCGCGACGCAGCCAGCCCGCCGCGTCGATCGGCGCGCCGCGCACCAGCCGCTCGGCCTCCCACGGTGGGCAGGCGAGCAGCACGGCGTCGAAGGGCGTTCCGTCGACCTGCCAGCTGGCGCCTCGTGGCGCGACTTGCTGCACACGCTGGCCCAGCACCACCTGCGCGCCACGCTGCGCCAGCCATTTGTCAGCGGCGTGCGGGAACAGGCCGCCAAGATCGGCCCGCGGCAGCAGCAGGTTGGAGCCGCCCCAGCGTCCGTAGCCCTTGCCGAACAGCGCGTCGCGCACGACGCGCAGGAACACCTGGCCGCTGGAGCGGGCGGCCGGGGTGTTCAGCGCCGACACGCACAGCGGCGCGATCAATTGGTTTAGCACCCGCGGCGTGACGCCCGAACACAGCTGCGTCACCGTCACGGCGGCATCGCACTGAAAGCGCGCGACCTGCCAGCGCAACGCAGCGGCCAGCATCGAGACCTTGTCGGCGAGCGTCCAGCCGCGTGCGCTGGCGATCCCCCAGCCCGCGTCCAGCGGCGCGGGCCACTGCGGCAAGGCCAGGCCATCGCCGTCGGGGAAGCGCAGCGTCAGCGGCAGCCGCAACAGCACCGTGGCCGGATCGATGCCGATGTCCTGCATCAGTTGCAGCGTCGCGGTGTAGGCGCCGATCAGGATGTGCTGGCCGTTGTCCAGCAGCAGGGGGGTTCCATCGACCAGTGTCGTGGGCAAGCTGCGGGCGCGGCCGCCCAGGACACGCGAGGACTCGAACACCGTGACATGGTGGCCGTCTCGTGTCGCTGCCACTGCGGCGGCCAGGCCGGCCCAGCCGGCGCCGATGACGGCGACCTTCATGCGCGACCGAGCGCCTGGACCTTCCAGGCCAGCCAGAACTTGCGCAGCGGCGTCAGGCTGACGCGCTGGTGCAGGACCTTGAAGCCATCGCTCTCGATCTCGCGCAGCAACGTGCGGTAGATGCTGGCCATCATCAACCCGGGCTTCTGCGCCCGCCGGTCGGCCGGCGGCAGCAGCGCCAGCGCCTCGTCGTACAGGCGCTGGGCGCGGGCGGCCTGGAACGTCATCAGCGCCGTGAACCGCTCCGAGTAGGTGCGCTTGAGGATCTCGTGAACCTTGACGTCGAACTGCTGCAGCTCGCTGACCGGCAGGTAGATGCGGCCGCGCACCGCGTCCTCGCCGACGTCGCGGATGATGTTCGTGAGCTGAAAAGCCAGTCCCAGCTTGTGCGCGTAAGCGGTGGTCTGCGGGTCGGTCTGGCCGAAGATGCGCGCCGAGACTTCGCCGACCACGCCGGCCACCAGGTGGCAGTAACGTGCAAGTCCGGGGAAATCGAGGTAGCGGGTCTGTTCCAGGTCCATCTCGCAGCCTTCGATCACGGCCAGCAGTTGCCGGTGCTCGATGCCGAATTCCTGCGCGGCCGGCATCAGCGCCTTCATCGCCGGGTGGCTGGGCTGGCCGTCGTAGGCCTTCGCCACTTCGGAGCGCCACCACGCAAGTTTGGTGCGGGCGACGCCCGTGTCGGTCACCTCGTCGACCACGTCGTCCACCTCGCGGCAGAACGCGTAGAAGGCGGTGATCGCGGCGCGCCGGGGCGGCGGCAGGAACAGGAAGGCGTAATAGAAGCTGCTGCCGGAGGCCGCGGCTTTTTGCTGGACGTACTGCTCGGGGGTCATGGGCGCGGAATTTTCACATCCGCAGGCTGCGCCACGCCATGACCGGCAGGTCGCGCGCGCGCAGGGTGGGACGGGCGGCGAAGGTGTTGAAGCCCATTGCCTCGATCCGGTCCAGGGTCCGCAGCCCGCCCTGCACGACCAGCCGCAGTTCCCAGCCGGCCCGGCCTGGAACCCGGTGCACGATGCCTGCGCCGCACTCCATCACGCCGCGAGCCCAGTGCGAGAACTCGGCGATCAGGGCGCTCGCGGCGGGGTGGGCGGCCCAGGTCGAGGGCCGGGACGGGTCGAGGCCGTGGCGCAGCAAGTCCTCGTTGGGCAGGTAGTAGCGGCCGCGCACCACGTCCAGCCCAACGTCCTGCCAAAAATTGATCAGCTGCAGCGCGGTGCAAACGGCGTCGCTGCTTTCTTGCGCGGCGCTGTCGGTGATGCCATAAAGGTGCAGCAGGAGGCGACCAACCGGGTTGGCGCTGCGGCGGCAGTAGTCGAGCAGTTCGGCGCGGTTAGCGTAGCCGGCACTGTCGCGGCTGTTGGCGATGTCCTGTTCGAAGGCGGACAGCAGGTCTTCCAGTGGCCGCAGTGGCAGGCCGAAGTCGCGCAAAGCGCAGCGCAGCGGGATGAAGACGCCGGGCCAGCTGCCGCTGTCGGACCGGCCGGCGAAACAGGCTTCGAGGTCGGCCCGGTAGGCAGCGAGGTCGGCCAGGCGCTGGCTTGCAGCCGCGGCGCCTTCGTCGGCGAGGTCGTCCGCGGTGCGCGCGAAGCCGTAGATGGCGGCGACCGGCGCCCGCAGTTGCGGCGGGCAAAGCCAGGAGGCGACGGGGAAATTTTCGTAGTGGTCGACCCCTTGGGGCGACGCGCGCAGGCTCGTGTTCACGCACCGATTGTCGCTTGACATGCCGAAGTGCTTCTCCTAGATTACTAACCAGCCAGTCATTAATAAGTCGAACCTTTTGCATCAGCTTGTCATGTCCCTGCCCAGCTTCCGCTTGCACTTTCCTGGCCTTGGCGCGGCCTTGTCCGGCGCCATACTCGCGCTCTCGGCTTGCTCGCCGGCCCAGGTGCCGCTGGAGCCGGTTCGTGCCGTCAAGGTCATCATGGTGGGCGCCAGCAGCTTCCAGTCGGCGCCCGAATTCGCCGGAGAGGTGAAGCCGCGCATCGAGTCCAGGCTGGGCTTCCGGGTCGCCGGCAAGCTCGTGCGCCGGCAGGCCGAGCTGGGAGCGCGGGTGCGGGCCGGTCAAGTGCTGGCCCAGCTCGATCCGCAGGACCTGCGGTTGGCCGCCGACGCCGGCCGTGCCCAGCTCGCTGCGGCCCAGACCAACCGCGAGCTGGCCGCGGCAGACTTCAAGCGCTACTCCGCGCTGAAGGACCAGAACTTCATTAGTGGCGCGGAACTCGAGCGGCGCGACGCCACCCTGAAGGCCGCTCAGGCCCAGTTCGAGCAGGCGCAGGCGCAGCTGTCCGCGCAGCGCAACCAGGCCGGCTATGCGACGCTGGTGGCCGACGTCGCCGGCGTGGTGACCGGCGTCGAGGCCGAGCCGGGCCAGGTGGTCGCCGCCGGCGCGCCAGTGGTGCGGATCGCTCAGGACGGGCCGCGCGACGTGGTGTTCTCGGTGCCGGAGGACAAAGTCGCCCTGGTGCGGGCCGGCTCCGACGTGTCGATTCGGGTCTGGGCCGGCAACCGGACGCTGGCGGGCAAGGTGCGCGAGATCGCGGCCAGTGCCGACCCGGTGACGCGCACCTTCCAGGTCAAGGTCGCGATCGACGGACCGGACACGCCGGCGCTGGGCTCCACCGTTTCGGTGCTGCCGCAGTCGTTGGGCCACAACGGCGCGACCGTGATCAAGTTGCCGACCAGCGCCCTGCGCCAGGAAGGCCTCGCCACCGCGGTGTGGGTGCTGGACCCGCAGTCGCTGACCCTGAAGTCGCAGCCGGTGCAGGTCGCGACCGCGGACGGCAACGAGGCCGTGATCGCGTCCGGCCTGCAACCCGGCATGCTGGTGGTGTCGGCCGGCGTGCACGTTCTGTCGCCCGGCCAGAAAGTCACCATCTACCACGACCGGCAGGCGCCGGCGTCCGGTGTCGCGCCGGCGGCGCGGCCATGAGCGGCGATGAGCCGAAGCCCGGCTTCAACCTGTCGAAATGGGCGCTGGACCATCCGGCGCTGACGCGCTATCTGATGATCGTGCTGATGCTGCTCGGTGCGGCCGCGTTTTTCCAGCTCGGACAGGACGAGGACCCGCCGTTCACGTTCCGCGCGATGGTGGTCCGCACTTACTGGCCGGGCGCGACGGCGCAACAGGTCGCCGAGCAGGTCACCGACCGCATCGAGCGGACGCTGCAGGAAGTGCCTTACTCCGACATCATCCGCAGCTATTCCAAGCCCGGCGAGTCGCAGGTGATCTTCCAGATCAGGGACTCGTCGCGGCCGGCAGAAGTGGCGAACGTCTGGTACACGGTCCGCAAGAAGATCGGCGACATGAAGGTCACGCTGCCGGGCGGTGTGCAGGGCCCGTTCTTCAACGACGATTTCGGCGACGTGTACGGCGTGATCTACGCACTCGAGTCGGACGGCGGCTTCGGCTATGCCGAGCTCAAGTCCTTCGCCGACGACGTGCGCCAGCAGTTGCTGCGGGTGCGGGATGTGGCGAAGGTGGAGCTGTTCGGCGTGCAGGACGAAAAACTGTACATCGAGCTGTCGCAA
This sequence comes from Ramlibacter sp., assembly GCA_014376915.1. The sequence goes on along the minus strand of JACMQP010000530.1, from coordinate 2,956 downwards.
AAGCGCCTGGCCCAGCTCGGGCTGGACATCAACCAGGTGCTGCAGCAACTGGGCCAGCAGAATGCCGTGGAGTCGGCCGGCGCGGTGCAGACGCCGCTGGACGTGGTGCAGGTGCGAGTGGGTGGCCAGTTCGAAGCGGTGGACGAACTGCGCGCCATGCCGATCCGCGGCAGCTCGGGCAACCAGCTGCGGCTGGGCGACATCGCAACCATCCAGCGCGGCTACGTCGACCCGCCGGTGGTGAAGGTGCGGCACCAGGGCAGGGAGGTGATCGCGCTGGGAGTCTCGATGGCCAAAGGCGGCGACATCATCGGCCTGGGCAAGTCGCTCAAAACCACCGTCAAACGGATCGAGGACGGCTTGCCGGCGGGGATCAAGCTGGTGCAGATCCAGGACCAGCCGCGCTCGGTCGCCAGCTCGGTCAACGAGTTCGTGATGACGCTGGTGGAGGCTGTTGCGATCGTGCTGGCCGTGAGCTTCATCAGCCTGGGGCTGCACAAGCGGCCCCTTCCCGCCGTGCCGCACGGCGCCGCCGCACCGGTGCCGTTTCCGATATGGAAGCGCTGGTACGTCGACATGCGCCCCGGCCTGGTGGTCGGCATCACCATTCCGCTGGTGCTGGCTGTCACGTTCCTGGCGATGGCCTATCTCGGCATCGGCCTGCACAAGATCTCGCTCGGCTCGTTGATCATCGCGCTGGGGCTGCTGGTGGACGACGCGATCATTGCGGTGGAGATGATGGTGCGCAAGATGGAGGAGGGCTACGACAAGGTGCGGGCCGCCACCTTCGCCTACGAAATCACCGCGATGCCGATGCTCACCGGCACCCTCATCACGGCGGCGGGCTTCCTGCCGATCGGGCTGGCACGGTCGACGGTGGGCGAGTACACCTACGCCATCTTCGCGGTTACGGTGATCGCGCTGGTGCTGAGCTGGGTGGTGTCGGTGTACTTCGTGCCGTATTTGGGAACGTTGCTGCTCAAGACCAAGCCGCATGCCGCGCACGATGCGCCGCACGAGCTGTTCAACAGCCCCTTTTACAACCGCTTCCGCCAGACGGTGGACTGGTGCGTGGAGCATCGCTGGATCACCATCGGCGCGACGATGCTGAGTTTCGCGCTGGGTATTGCCGGCATGGGCCTGGTGCAGCAGCAGTTCTTCCCCGATTCGAGCCGCCCCGAAATCATGGTCGACATCTGGTTTCCGGAGGGAACCTCGTTCGCGGCCAACGAAGGGACTGCCAGACGGGTGGAGCAGCGGCTGCGGCAGGAGCCCGGCGTCGACGCCGTCAGCACCTGGATCGGCTCGGGCGTGCCACGCTTCTACCTGCCGCTGGACCAGGTGTTCCCGCAGACCAACGTGTCGCAATTCATCGTGCTGCCCCGGGACCTGCAGGTGCGCGAGTCGCTGCGGGTCAAGCTGCCGGCCCTGCTGGCCACCGAATTTCCCGAGGTGCGCGGCCGCGTCAAGCTGCTGCCGAACGGCCCGCCGGTGCCTTACCCGGTGCAGTTCCGGGTGGTCGGACCGGAGCCGCTGGCCCTGCGGCTGCGCGCCGACGAGGTCAAGGCGGTCATGCGCGCCAGCCCCAACACCCGCGGCGTCAACGACAACTGGAACGAGTCTGTGAAGGTGCTGCGGCTGGAGGTGGACCAGTCGAAGGCGCGCGCGCTGGGGGTCACCAGCCAGTCGATCGCACAGGCAGCGCGCACGCTGCTGGTGGGCAGCACCGTCGGCCAGTTCCGCGAGGGCGACAAGCTGATCGACATCGTGCTGCGCCAGCCGCTGGACGAACGCAACGCAATCACCGACATCGGCAACGCCTACCTGCCGACGGCCTTGGGCAAGTCGATTCCGCTGACCCAGATCGCCAAGCCGGTCTTCACCTGGGAGCCGGGCGTGATGTGGCGCGAGAACCGTGACTACGCCATTACGGTCCAGGGCGACATCAGCGAGGGGCTGCAGGGCGCGACGGTCACCAGCGAGCTGCTGCCCAAGCTGCGGGCGGTGGAGGCCAGGTGGCCCGCGGGCTACAAAATCAAGGTGGCGGGCGCAGCTGAGGAAAGCTCAAAGGGTTCGTCGTCGATCGCCGCCGGCATTCCGATCATGCTGTTCATCACTTTCACGCTGCTGATGCTGCAACTGCACAGTTTCAGCCGGGCGATGCTGGTGTTCATCACCGGGCCGCTGGGCATCGCCGGGGTGGCCGGTGCGCTGCTGCTGCTGGGCCGGCCGTTCGGCTTCGTCGCGCTGCTCGGCGTGATCGCGCTGATGGGGATGATCCAGCGTAATTCGGTGATCCTGATCGACCAGATCGAACAGGACCGGGAGCGCGGCGTGCCGGCCTGGGACGCGATCGTCGAGTCGGCGGTGCGCCGCCTGCGCCCCATCGTTCTGACCGCCGCGGCGGCCGTGCTGGCCATGATCCCGCTGTCGCGCTCGGTGTTCTGGGGCCCGATGGCGGTCGCAATCATGGGCGGCCTGGTGGTCGCGACAGTGCTGACCCTGTTGGCGTTGCCCGCGATGTACGCGGCCTGGTTCCGGGTCCGGCGCGAGCCGGGCGAACGACCGGTTCCTTCGCCGCACGCAACGATGGGCGGGCGCACATAGCGGCAAGAGAGCCGCCCGTCGCGGATCGAAAACACCGGAACCTTGTGCTCGCTCACCGTCGCGTCTTCGGGCCGGCCCGTGCCGAAGCGGTGCCGTTGGAACCCTTCGTAGGGCGCCGTGACCAGGTCGGAAGCGGTCCGCGCCGGGTCATTCAGGGCAGGGTCCCGCCGACACGGTAAAATACGCAGTTGACCGAATCTGGGCGGGTGGTCGGGGCTTCCCTGGCTGCCCGCGTCCAATCTCGGCTCAGCGCGGGTGGCGAAATTGGTAGACGCACCAGGTTTAGGTCCTGACGCCAGCAATGGTGTGGGGGTTCGAGTCCCCCCTCGCGCACCATGAGACCTTGGGG
>JACMQP010000087.1 GCA_014376915.1 Ramlibacter sp. | reverse complement strand
TGCAACGTGCCGACCGACGTGACCTTCAGCTTCACGGGTTTCGCCCAGCGCGGCGGCCGCACCGACCACCATGCGGACGGCTGGGGCATCGCTTTCTTCGAGGGTGTGGGCCTGAGGCACTTCGTCGACCACCAGCCGGCCAGCGAGTCGCCGGTGGCCGAACTGATCCGCGGTTACCCGATCCGCAGCCGCAACGTTATCGCCCACATCCGCAAGGCGACGCAGGGCGAGGTAGCGCTGCAGAACTGCCACCCGTTCGTGCGCGAGCTGTGGGGCCGCTACTGGGTCTTCGCCCACAACGGCGACCTGAAGGACTTCCATCCGCGGCTGCACGGCAGCTTCCGGCCGGTGGGATCCACCGACAGCGAGCGCGCCTTCTGCTGGCTGATGCAGGAACTGGCCAAATCACACGCCGGAGTGCCGAGCGTGCAGGAATTGACGCTGACGCTGCGCGAACTGGCGCCGCGCATCGCCTCGCACGGGTCGTTCAACTTCATGCTGTCCAACGGCGAGGCACTGTGGACCCATTGCTCGACCAACCTGTTCTACGTCGAGCGCAAGCATCCGTTCGCGCATGCGCACCTGGCCGACGAGGACGTGAGTATTGATTTCGCCCGCAACACCACGCCGCAGGATCGCGTGGCCGTGGTGGTGACCGCGCCGCTGACCACCAACGAAGTGTGGACGCAGATGCAGCCGGGCGAACTCAAGGTGTTCGTCGACGGCGCCGCCGCCGGCTGAGCGCCGCCGACCGGGTCAGGCCAACGCGGCTTCCAGCGCGTCGATGAACATCGCCGGCACGTCGAAGCCGGCCTGCTCGGTGATCTCCTGGAAGCAGGTCGGGCTGGTGACGTTGATCTCGGTCAGCGAATCGCCGATGACGTCCAGGCCGACCAGCAGCAGGCCACGCTTAGCGAGGACCGGGCCGATGGCTTGAGCGATCTCACGGTCGCGCGCGCTGAGCGGTTGCGCCACGCCCAGTCCACCGGCCGCCAGGTTGCCGCGCACTTCGCTGCCTTGCGGGATGCGCGCCAGGCTGTAGGGCACGGGCTGGCCTGCGATCACCAGCACGCGCTTGTCGCCCTCGGTGATTTGCGGCAGGAACTTCTGCACCATCAGGCTGGTGGCGCCGTCGCGGTTGAGCGTCTCAATGATGGAGCCCAGGTTCAGACCGTCAGATTTGACCCGGAAAATACCCATGCCGCCCATGCCGTCCAGCGGCTTGAGAATGATGTCGCGGTGCTGGTCGTGGAAGGCGCGCACGGCAGCGGCATCGCGAGTCACCAGCGTCGGCGTGGTGAACTGAGCGAACTCCATGATCGCCAGTTTTTCCGGGTGGTCGCGCAGTGCCGACGGCTTGTTGAAGACCCGCGCGCCTTCGCGCTCGGCGTGTTCGAGCAGGTGGGTGGCGTAAAAATACTCGCTGTCGAACGGCGGGTCCTTGCGCATGATCACCGCGTCGAATTCGTTTAGCGCCCTGACCGGGTTGCCGGTCTCCAGGAACCAGCGGTCCGGCTCGCCGGTCAGCCGGATCTCCCGCACCGCCGCGCGCACCAGGTCGCCGGAGCGCCAGGTGAGGTGCTCCGGTCCGCAGGCCGCGATACGGTAGCCGCGCCGCTGCGCCTCCCGCATCATCGAGAAGGTGGTGTCCTTGGAGATCTTGAAAAGCTCGAGCGGGTCGACGACGAACAGCAGGTTCATGGGGCGTGAAGGGAAAGTTCGGCTGTACTGTTGCACAAAAGGCCGGGCGGTGCCTGGGGCGGCCGCATCGGCACGGGCGCACCAGTGTTCACGGCGATCAGCGTCTTGCCCAGCACGACGGCTTCAAAGTGGGCGGTCGTCCCGATGGTCACGAAGTCAGCCACCTGCCAGCAAATGTTCTTCCCCGGTCTGATGTGCAAGGCGGAAACTGTCCACTGCTACTTTCTGGCAGAAGGCAACTTCGCCCACTCTGTCATTGCGGTCTTGAAGAGGCGATCAGCCTTCGCGCGCAACCGCGTTGCCATGTCCACCTGCTCGCTGGTTGCTGATCCGCCGGTGTTTTCGAGATCGGCTGCGTTGGCGACGATGAGTTCAGCTGCTGTTGCTGCAAGGTCAGCCCTCTTGAACGAAACAAAGACAGCGGGCGTGTGGTTCATCGATGTGGGCGTGAGCGTTTGGTTCGGATGCACCACTATGGACCGCGGTCAGCAGTGGCCCAAGAGGGTACGACGTCAGTCGCGCCACTGTCCTACAGCCGAAGGGGACCAAAGCAACACGGCAGTTTGACATGCAAGCTGAGCAGGCGCCGAGTCGCGCGGTCCGAGGTATCGGACCCGTTCAATTGCCGGATCCGGCGGCAACTAGCGGCTGTTCAGCAGTCGTCGTGAATTTGCGGGGTCGCGGAAAACCAGGGGATGCTCGCGCAGCGGCGTCAAAGCCGCTGTGTCGGCCCGGGCCAGAGCATCTTCCACCAACGGGCGATGCGCACTCTTGATGCACACCGGGTCCGCAGCGGCCGGATCGTTGGCGATCAGGAAGGCCTGGCAGCGGCACCCACCAAGATCCTGGTCGCGCTGGTCACAGCTGGAGCACGGCTCCTTCATCCAGCCGGTGCCGCGGTAACGGTTAAACCCCTCGGATTCAAACCAGATCTCGCGCAGCGAAACCGAGCGGACATTGGGAAACTCCAGGCCCGGCAGCATGCGAGCG
>JACMQP010000529.1 GCA_014376915.1 Ramlibacter sp. | reverse complement strand
GCGCGGCTGGCCGATTTGTGGGTGATCTCGATGCGCTCACCGGTGCCGGCGAACAGCACCGTGTGGTCGCCGACGATGTCGCCGCCACGGATGCTGGAAAAGCCGATGGTGGACGGGTCGCGCTCACCGGTCACGCCCTCGCGGGCATAGACCGCGCAGTCCTTCAGGTCGCGGCCCAGCGCCTGGGCGATCACCTCGCCCATCTTGAGCGCGGTGCCCGACGGCGCATCCACCTTGTGCCGGTGGTGCGCTTCGATGATCTCGATGTCGTAGCCGGTGGCCAGCGCCTGGGCGGCCATCTGCAGCAGTTTGAGCGTCACGTTCACGCCGACGCTCATGTTGGGCGCCATCACGACGGCAATGTCGCGGGCGGCATCGGCGATCTGCTCCTTCTGCCGATCGGTGAAGCCGGTGGTACCGATCACTGCGTTGACGCCCAGCTCGCGGCAGGTCTTCAGGTATGTCAGCGTGCCCTCGGGCCGGGTGAAGTCGATCAGCACGCGGGCGTTGGCCAGGCCGGCACGCGCGTCGGCCGACACCGGCACGCCGCTGGCGTGGCCCAGGAACGCGGCCGCATCGTTGCCGATCGCGGGACTGGCCGGGATGTCCAGCGCACCGGCCAGCCGGCAGTCGGTCGAAGCGCGGATCGCCTCGATCAGCATGTGGCCCATGCGCCCCGAGGCACCGGCGACGGCGACCCTGTGCTTTTCGGCGACCGGGGAGGAAGAAGCCTTTGCCATCCGAGTGCCTGTCAGCGAGCCGGGGATTCCAGCGGCGGATAGTCCACCGCCGGCGGCGGCTCCGCCGGCACCGGCGTGCTGCCCGTGCCCGGGGTGCCCTGGTACCGGCCCAGCTGCGCCTCGGTGGCTTCCAGCACCGGGATCCTGCTTTTGCGGGTGCTGCGCTCGAGTGTGGCGACGAACTCGGCCTCGCTGGGCATGGTGTCGCCTTCGAAGCGCTCCAGCACGTTGGCCTTGAAGTACACCGTCAGCCGGCGCGCCTGAGGCTCGACGCCCTGGCGCTTGAGCGTGAAGACGTAGTCCCAGCGGTCGGCATGGAACACGCTGGTCAGCAGCGGCGTGCCCAGCACCTCGCGCACCTGCTGGCGCGTCATGCCGGGACTCAAGGCCTCCACCTGCTCGCGCGAAACGAAGTTGCCCTGCACCACCTCGACCCGGTACGGCGTGATCGACGATGCGATGCGGCCGGTCACCCCATCGACGGTGCCGCAGGCTGACAGCACCGCGCAGGTCGCGGCCACCAGGAAGATGCGCAGGTCAAGGAGGTGGTGTCGGGACATGGGTCAGGAGGTGGCGATATGATCGATCCATTGTAGCGGCTGCCCTTTGCAGCGCGCCGCTGGGCCGGCCCCCGGAAACCAACCATGACCAACGTCGACGAACTCAAGAGCACCGGGCTGAAGGCAACGCTGCCGCGGTTGAAGATCCTCGAAGTGTTCCAGCGCGGCACCCAGCGCCACATGACCGCGGAAGACGTGTTCCGGGTCATGTTGGAACAGCGATCGGACATCGGGCTGGCCACTGTCTACCGGGTGCTGACCCAGTTCGAGCAGGCCGGCATCCTCAGTCGCAGTCATTTCGAGAGCGGCAAGGCGGTCTACGAGATCAACGAGGGCACCCACCACGACCACCTGGTGTGCCTGGACTGCGGCAAGGTCGAGGAGTTCTACGACGCCGAGATCGAGAAGCGCCAGCTCTCCGTGGCCAAGGCCAAGGGCTTCGACATCGCCGAGCACGCGCTCAGCCTGTACGCGCATTGCACCAAGCACCCCTGCCCGAACCGGCCGGCGCCGAACCCGCGGTCGGGGCGGATGGATCTCGGGTCAGGCCCGGGATAAGCTGGCGGTCACTTGTCCTGTTCCATCGCGCGGCGATGCCGCTCGACGAACTCCTGGTAGGTGTCGATCCCGCGCAGCTGCAGGATGGTGTTGCGGACCGCCGCCTCGACCAGCACGGCGATGTTGCGGCCGGCCACCACCTGGATCACCACCTTGCGCACCGGCACGCCGAGCACGTCCTGGTTCAGCGGCTCGTAGGGCAGGCGCTCGTACTCGCGCTCCATGGTTTCGCGCCGCACCAGGTGCACGATCAGCTTAAGCCGCATCTTGCGGCGGACCGCGGTTTCGCCAAAGATGCCGCGGATGTCCAGCAGGCCGATGCCGCGCACCTCCAGCAGATTCTGCAGCAGCTCGGGGCAGCGCCCTTCGATCGCAGTCTGGTTGATCCGGTAGAGGTCGACCGCGTCGTCGGCCACCAGTCCGTTGCCGCGGGAGATCAGCTCCAGCCCGAGTTCGCTCTTGCCCAGCCCGGACTCGCCGGTGATCATCACGCCCAGCCCAAGGATGTCCATGAAAACGCCGTGCATCGAAGTGCGTTCGGCGAAATGCCGCGACAGGAACGCGCGCAGCACGTCGATCACGAAGGCCGACGGCTCGTGGGTGGCGAACATCGGGATCTGGGCCCGTTCGCACATTGACAGCAGGGCATCCGGCGCGACCTGGCCGTCAGTCAGCACCAGCACCGGCGGCTCCAGCGTGACGATGCGCGCGATGCGGCGGGCGCAGTCCTCGGCAGTGGCGTTGGTCAGGTAGGCGATTTCCCGCGCGCCCAGGATCTGGACCCGGTACGGGTGGATGTAATTGAGGTAGCCGACCAGGTCGGCGCCGGAACGGGCGGCCCGCACGGCGACTTCGTCGAAGCGCCTTTCGGAGGCGCCCAGTCCAGCCACCCATTCCCATTTGAGCTGGGCCCGGTGGTCTTCGAACAGGGCGTCAGCGCTGACGACGGTGGGTTTCAAAGCTCGAGCATCGCCGAGGTCAGGCTGGCTGGGCGGATTGCCAGGTGGCAATCATGCGGTGCAGTTCGGCGGCGTCGGTGCTGGCCTTGATCTTCTCGCGCAGCTGCGCGTCGCTGAGCAGCTCGGCGATCTCCGACAGGATCTCCAGGTGCTTCTGCGTGGCGGCCTCGGGCACCAGCAGGAAGATCAGCAGGTTGACCTGCTGCTCGTCCGGCGCGTCGAAGCCGATCGGGTTGGCCAGCTGGAACAGGGCGGCCATCGGCGCCTTCAGGCCCTTGATCCGGCCGTGCGGGATGGCCACGCCATGGCCTAGGCCGGTGGAGCCGAGACGCTCGCGGGCGAACAGGCTTTCGGTGATCAAGGCGCGCGACAGGCCGTGCAGATTTTCGAAAAGCAGTCCGGCTTCTTCAAAGGCACGCTTTTTGCTGGTGGCATCGACGCTCACGAGGACTTGAGCGGCGGGCAGGATGGACGCGAGACGGTTCATGGTCTGGGAGGAGGATTATGCACCCCGTGGTGGGCACTGCATCAAAACGCTTGCCAGCCCGGCAGGGACGACAACGGCCCCAAATAAAAAAGCCGCCGGGAAGTGGCGGCGGCTGTCGACACGGCTCCGTGTCGTCACATCAGGCGCTTGGCGCCTTCGTGGTGATGGTCCTGCACGCGCGTCTTGTGCCGGCCCACCTGGCGGTCGAGCTTGTCGACCAGTTCATCCACCGCTGCATACAGGTCCTCGTGCGAACTTTCCGCGAACAGGTCGTTGCCCCTGACGTGGATGTTGCATTCGGCACGCTGTCGTCGGTCCTTTTCCTTCTGCTTCTCGACGGTGAGAATCACCCTGATGTCCACCACCTGGTCGAAGTGCCTGGTGATCCGATCAAGCTTGGTGGTCACGTAATTTCGCAGTGCCTGGGTAACTTCGAGATGGTGACCGCTGATCGTCAGGTTCATAAATAGTCTCCTGTTGCTACGGGTGGGAAGGGCCGCCTCGGGGCGGCGGAAAACACAGGTTTAGGTCGGCCAATGAGAGAGCGAAAGGATGGAAACGACTATGCGCCGTCTCCCTGTAAAAGGCAATTCATTTGCTGCGCTCCGGTGTCCGAAGTGAAATCTTTTGTCGGCCTGACAGTCGACCGCAAACGATGTTCGCAGGCAAAAAAAAAGCGGCCCCGCGGGCCGCCGTTGCCGCCACTGTCGTGGCGTCGAGGAAGATTCCGGTCAGGCCGCGAGGCGCCAGGATGTGGCCCGGTCAGACACTTGGTGATGCCACCCGCGCGCTCGCGGGTGGGCCTGGGCGCCGGGACGCTCGAGGTTGGCATGCTCGCAGCCTTCGCGATGGAGACGATCGCGCGGCACGTCGGCGAAGCGGTTGCTGGTTTTCTGTTCGCTGTTCATGCGTTTCTCCTGGTTCGAATCAGCTGACGCTGTCGTCACTGATGGTCTTGGAACCGGCCTGCGGCGCTGGACGACCCGCCTGGCGACTTAAGAAAGGCCAGGCGTGGGCACCGCGGTTGCGCGCGTGCTCGTAGCCCCGGCCCTTGGCTTCGGAGAAGGCGGGCCTCGTGCCCATACGGCTTGCGTTCGGATCGTTCGCCAGCTGGATCATTGCTTTACTCCTGGTGGACGGTGCCGGGCACCGCGACCACTGCAATCTAGGGCCCGGCTGAGTCTGCCGATGTCGGACAGGTCGGCCCAGATTTGTAGGACAGGTCCCGCAGCACGAACTGCTGACTCTGCCGACCTGGCGCCGGCCGGGCCGGCCAGAATCGTCGAATGGTTTCTGACGACCGACCCCACCCGCGCCGTTTGGCGCCCCAGGAAAGCGAGGGACTGGCCCATGCCTGACTTCGCCAGCCTGCTCGAACTGTCGATGAACCCGCTGGAACTGGTCGTCCGCGGCACGCTGATTTACTGGTTCCTGTTCCTGCTGTTCCGCTTGGTGCTGCGGCGCGACGTGGGCTCGATCGCCATCGCCGACGTGCTCTTGCTGATGCTGATCGCCGACGCGTCGCAGAACGCCATGTCAGGCGGCTACGAAACCGTGAGCGACGGGGTCATCCTGGTGGGAACCATCGCCGGGTGGAACTGGCTGTTCGACTGGCTGTCGTTCCGCTTTCCCATGCTGCGCCGGTTGATGGCGGCCAAGCCGCTGACGCTGGTCGTCGAGGGCAAACTGCAGCGGCGCAACCTGCGCAAGGAAATGATCTCGATGGACGAACTGTTGGCGGCGCTGCGCGAACAGGGGATCGAGAAGTTGGACGACGTCAAACTAGCCACGATGGAGAGCGACGGCCAGATCAGCGTGGTTCGGCAAAAGGGCTGAGTCGGCCGCGCCACAGCGCGCTTGCATGCCGGGCTGGTTCCTCTACCATGGTCCGGCCATGAGCCTGAGCACCGTGATCAATGCGGGACTGACCGTGCCCAAGCGCCCCGTTCGCGCCCTGGTGCTGATGGGCGGCGGCGCCCGCACCGCCTACCAGGTCGGCGTGCTCAAAGGGATCGGCGCAATGCTGCGGCTGCAGCCCGCCGCGGGCGGCCCCTTCCCGTTCCAGGTGCTGGTGGGCACCTCCGCTGGCGCGCTCAACGTGGCCTATCTCGCTGGCAGCGCCAGCGCCGGCCTCGACGCGTTCGACCAGCTGGCGGGCTTCTGGAGCCGGCTGCGCTCCAAGGATGTCTATCGGCTGGACGTGCCGCCCTGGGTGCGCTTCAGCCGGCTGGTCGCGGCCATGAGCCTGTGGCGCAACGCCCGAGGCCACGGCGCCATCCTCGACACCATGCCGCTGGTGAACACGCTGCGCCAGGCGGTGTCGCTGCAGGGCATCGACGCCGCGCTGATGAAGGGCGCGATCGACGCGGTCGCGGTGACGGCGTCCAGTTACACCAGCGGCGTCCACTGGACCTTCTGCCACACCGCCGGCGACGCCCGCCGCGAGCCGTGGAACCGGCCCGGCCGGCGCGCCGAATTCCAGCCGCTGACGATCGAGCACCTGATGGCGTCCAGCGCGATCCCGTTCCTGTTCCCGGCCACCTCGCTGTGGGTGGACGGTCGCCGCGAATTCTTCGGCGACGGCTCCATGCGTCAGGTCTCGCCGCTGTCGCCCGCGCTGCACCTGGGCGCCCACAAGGTGCTGGTGGTCGGCGTGGGCCAAATGCAGCGCTCGGGCCTGGTCGACACCCCGGCGACGCAGGTGGCGGGCGCGCCGACCATGGCGTTCATCGCCGGCCACGCCATGGCGAGCGTATTCCACGACACGCTGCAGGCCGACGTGGAACAGGCGCAACGCGTGACCCGCACATTGAAACAGCTGCCGCGCGAGATCGCCGGCGTCCTGCCCTACCGAAGCGTGGAAGTGATGGCGGTGCAGCCGTCGCAGTCGCTCGACGCGCTGGCCCAGGCCCACGCCCACGAGCTGCCGGGCCCGGTGCGGCGCGCGCTCGGCGGCCTGGGCGCGCTCAAGGGCGGCGGCGGCGTGATCGCCAGCTATCTGCTGTTCGAGCCGGCCTTCGTGCAGCGGCTGGTGGCGCTGGGCGAGCGCGACGCCCATGCGCGCAAGGAAGAACTGCTGGCCTTCTTCGGCGCGGCCACGGCATAATCGCGCGGGCCACACGGAGGCCCATGCTCAATATCTTTACGCTCGCCAACGGCCGGCTGTTCCAGGAGGAAATCGAGTCGCTGGAGGAGCTCTCGCAGTTCCAGCCGATCTGGGTCGACCTCGAATCTCCCACGCTGGAGGAAAAGCGCTGGGTCAAGCAGTCCTACGGACTGTCCATCCCGGAAGATGCG
>JACMQP010000528.1 GCA_014376915.1 Ramlibacter sp. | reverse complement strand
GCACTGCTGCTGACGCACGTCAACTACCGCACCGGCGCCATGCACGACATGGCCGACCTCACGGCGAAAGCCCATGCCGCGGGCGTCCTCACGGTCTGGGACCTGGCCCACAGCGCCGGTGCCGTGCCGGTGGACCTGAACGCCGCAGGCGCCGATTTCTCGATCGGCTGCGGCTACAAGTACCTCAATGGTGGACCAGGCGCGCCGGCCTTCGTCTGGGTCCACCCGCGCCACGCCGACCGCTTCTGGCAGCCGCTCTCGGGCTGGTGGGGGCATGCCGCGCCGTTCGAATTCACGCCCGACTACCAGCCGGCGCCGGGCATCGCGCGCTACCTGTGCGGCACCCAGCCGATCCTGAGCATGGTGGCGCTCGAGTGCGGGCTCGATGTGTTCGCGGCCACCGAATCAATCGGCGGCATGGCGGCGCTGCGCGCGAAATCGCTGGCGTTGACCGACCTGTTCATCGCGCTGGTCGAAGAGCGCTGCGCCGGCCACGGGCTCGGCCTGGCGACGCCGCGCGAGCACGCGCAGCGCGGCTCGCAGGTCTGCCTCACGCGCGCGGCGCCGAAGGAGCTCTCCGGTGGCTCAGGCGCCTATGCCATCGTGCAGGCGCTCATCGCGCGTGGCGTGATCGGTGACTTCCGCGCCGGCGATTCCAGCCAGCACGAAGACATCCTGCGCTTCGGCCTCACGCCGCTGTACACCGGCTTCGCCGACGTGTGGAACGCGGTGGAGCACTTGCACCAGGTGCTGGCCACGGGCGAATGGCAGCGGCCCGAATTCAACCAGAAGCACGCGGTCACATGAGCGGACCATGAGCAAACCCGAAGACATCGTTCACGAGGAAAAGGCGCAGCTCGATTTCAGCAGCGACATGAGCTACGGCGACTACCTGCAGCTCGACGCCATCCTGGGCGCGCAGAAGCCGCTCTCGCCCGACCACAACGAGATGCTGTTCATCATCCAGCACCAGACCAGCGAGTTGTGGATGAAGTTGATGCTGCACGAATTGCATGCGGCGATCGCAGCGGTGGCGCAGGACGAACTCGGCACGGCCTTCAAGATGCTGGCGCGCGTGTCCCGCATCATGGAGCAGCTGGTCCACGCCTGGGATGTGCTGGCGACCATGACGCCGCCCGAATACAGCGCGATCCGTCCGTACCTGGCCAGCTCCAGCGGCTTCCAGAGCGCGCAGTACCGCTGCATCGAATTCGTCCTGGGCAACAAGAACGCCGCGATGCTCAAGCCCCACGCGCACCGGCCCGACCTGCTGGCCCAGGTGCAACAGGCCTACGAAGCGCCGTCGCTCTACGACGAAGCATTGCGCCTGCTGGCCCGGCGCGGCCTGCCGGTGCCGCAGGATCACCTGCAGCGCGACTGGACCCAGCCCTATGTGGAGAGCGAGGAGGTGGAGAAGGCCTGGTTGGTCGTCTACCGCGACACCAAGCAGTACTTCGACCTGTACCAGCTGGGCGAGGAACTGACGGACCTGGAAGACGCGTTCCGCCTCTGGCGCTTCCGCCACGTGACGACGGTGGAACGCATCATCGGCTTCAAGCGCGGCACCGGCGGCACCGGCGGCGTCAGCTACCTGCGCAAGATGCTGGACGTGGTGCTGTTCCCGGAGATCTGGAAGCTGCGCACGGATCTCTGACTGTCATCTGATGCGGCCTCGGGTTCCGCTGCGTACAGGGCTTTGCCCTGCGGGCTGCTGCCGGTTCCGTGGACACCGACCAAAGCTTCTTACGCTTTCTCAAAGTCCATCGGACTGACGTAACCCATCGTCGAATGACGACTCGTAGGGTTGTAGAACCGCTCGATGCAATCAAAGGCGTCGGCCCCGGGCCTGCTCCCTGGACCGGTACACCTTTCTGGCCGT
>JACMQP010000527.1 GCA_014376915.1 Ramlibacter sp. | reverse complement strand
GCTGCTCAAGGACCGCTACATCGTGATGCTGCGCAAGGGGCATCCCTTCACGCGGCTGCGGCGCAGCGGCAAGGCGCTGCTGGAGGCGCTGGGTCAGCTGGAGTTCGTGGCAGTGCGCACCCACGCGGACACGCTGCGCATCCTGCAGTTGCTGAATCTCGAAGACCGGCTGCGCCTGACCACCGAGCACTTCATGGTGCTGCCCGCGATCGTCAAGGCGACCGACCTGGCGGTGGTGATGCCACGCAACATCGCGCAGGGGTTCGCCGCAGAAGGCGGTTATTCGATCGTCGAGCCGGCGTTCCCTCTGCGCGATTTCGCCGTCTCGCTGCACTGGAGCAAGCGTTTCGAGGCCGATCCCGGCAACCGCTGGCTGCGGCAGGCGATCGTGGGGCTGTACCACCGGTAGCGAAGCCTGTCCCCAAAGGAGGGCGTGCGGCGGGGTGCGTCCGCCCCATTCGAGTGCACCGAGCACAACGGACGGTAGTGGTTGCATGCATACACTGCGGTCGGCGCTGGCACGGAGCGTGCGTTCTTCAAGGAACCCTACCCTGGAGATCGCGCATGTTTCGTTTGTTCAAGCCGTTGCTGGCTGCCCTGCTCGCGTTGCCGCTGGTGCTGGGCGTTGCCCGCGCCGAGACAGTCGTCCGCTACGGCATCTCGATGGCCGACATTCCCCTGACGACCGGCCAACCGGACCGAGGCGCCGGCGCCTACCAGTTCACGGGGCACACGCTCTATGACCCACTGATCGCGTGGGAGGCCAACATCGGCACTCGTCCCGGCAAGCTGATCCCGGGATTGGCGACGGAATGGAAGGTCGACGCCAAGGACAGCAAGGTCTGGCGCTTCAGCCTGCGCAAGGGCGTAAAGTTTCATGACGGTTCCGACTTCAAGGCCGACGCCGTGGTCTGGAACCTGGACAAGGTCCTCAACGACAAGGCGCCGCAGTTCGACGCCAAGCAGAGCGCCCAGGTGCGCCCGCGCATCCCGTCGATCGCGTCGTTCCGCAAGGTCGACGACTACACGGTGGAAATCACCACCAAGGACGTCGACGCGCTGTTCCCGTACCAGCTGCCATGGTTCCTGATCGGCAGCCCGGCGCAGTGGGAAAAGCTCGGCCGCGACTGGAACAAGGTGGCCAGCCAGCCCTCGGGCACCGGCCCGTTCCGCCTCGACAAGCTGGTACCGCGCGAGCGGGCCGACCTGGTGAAGAACCCCGCCTACTGGGACAAGACCCGGATCGCGAAGACCGACCGCATCGTGCTGGTGCCGATCCCCGATGCCGTCACCCGCACCAATGCCCTGCTCAATGGCCAGGTCGACCTGATCGAAACCCCGCCGCCGGACATGATGCCGCAGCTCAAGGCCTCGGGCTTCAGGCTGGTGCAGAACGTGACGCCCCACGTCTGGCCCTACCACTTCAGCACCCAGCCCGGCTCGCCCTGGACCGACATCCGGATCCGCAAGGCCGCCAATCTGGCGATCGACCGCGACGCAATCGTCAAGCTGCTCAATGGCCAGGCAACCGCGGCGAAAGGCCAGCTCGACGCCACCAGCCCGTGGTTCGGCAAGCCGTCGTTCGACATCAAGTACGACCTGCCGGCGGCGCGCGCGTTGATGGCGCAGACCCCCTACAGCAAGGCCAACCCGCTCAAGGCCAAGGTCATCATCGCCCAGGGCGGCACCGGCCAGATGCTGTCGCTGCCGATGAACGAATACATCCAGCAGAGCCTGGCGGAAATCGGCATCAACCTGGAGTTCGAGGTGGTCGAACTGGAGAACCTGTACCTGCACTGGCGCAGCGGCGCCAAGGCCGACATGAACGCCGGCAAGGGCATCACGGCGATCAACCTGGGCTACGTCACGGCCGACCCGTTCTACGCGCTGACCCGGTTCGCCTACGGCAAGTACGTGGCGCCCAACGGCGTCAACTGGGGCGGCTACGACAACCCCAAGGTCAACGACATGATCGACAGGATCCGCGCCAGCTTCGACACCAAGGTGCAGGACAAGCTGCTGGCCGGCGTGCACCAGCAGATGGTGGACGACGCCCTGATGCTGTGGGTGGTGCATGACGCCAATCCGCACGCACTGTCGCCCAAGGTCAAGCAGTTCGTCCAGGCCCAGCACTGGTTCCAGGACCTAACCACCATCGGCATGTAAGCGGGGCTGCGAACCGACATGCTGGCCTACCTGTTGAAGCGCGTGCTGTACGCGCTGCCCATCGCCCTGGGTGTCACCCTGGTGTCGTTCATGCTGGTCTACATCGCGCCGGGCGATCCGCTCAACGCGATCGCGCCGGCCGATGCGCCACAGGAAGTGATCACCGCGCTCAAAGCCAGCTATGGCCTGGACCGGCCGCTGCCGGTGCGCTACGGCCTGTGGCTGGCGCGGGCGCTGCAGGGCGACCTGGGCGCTTCCATCGCGTCCGGCCGCCCGGTGCTGACCGAGGTGATGGCGGCGGTGAGCAACACGCTGATGCTGGCCGCGGTGGCCGCGGTGGTCGGCGTACTGGCCGGCTGCGTGCTGGGCGGCCTGGCCGGCTACCGGTCCGGCGGCTGGGTCGACCGGCTGGCCAGCCTGATCTCGGTGGTCGGCGTCAGCGTGCCGCACTACTGGCTGGGCCTGGTGCTCACCATCGTGTTCTCGGTGCGCCTGGGCTGGCTGCCGGCAATGGGGGCCGGGCCCGGCGGTTCGTCCGAATGGGTCTGGGACCTGGCCCACATGAAGCACCTGGTGCTGCCGGCGGCGACGCTGTGCGTCATCCCGATGGGCATCATCACCCGCACGGTGCGGGCGCTGGTGGCCGAGATGCTGAACCAGGAGTTCGTGGTCGCCTTGCGAGCGCGCGGCCTCGGCGCCAGCGCGGTGTTGCGCCACGTGGCGCGCAACGTCGCTCCCACGGTGCTCGCGGTGTCCGGGCTGCAGCTGGGCTACCTGATGGGCGGCTCGATCCTGGTGGAGACGGTGTTCGCCTGGCCCGGCACCGGCTTCCTGCTGAACACGGCAATCTTCCAGCGCGATATCCCGCTGCTGCAGGGAATCATCCTGGTGCTCTGCCTGTTCTTCGTGGCCATCAACCTGCTAGTCGACGTGGCGCAGCCACTGCTCGATCCGCGCATGGGCCGTGCCTGAAGCCGCCATGTCGAGCGTCCTCGAAAACTCTCTGGCCCCATACGCCGATCCACTCGCCGCACCGGCGCGCGCCCAACCCAGCCGCAGCTACTGGGCCGTCGTTGGGCGGCAACTGCGGCGCGATCCGGTCGCCATGGCCAGCGCAATGCTGCTGCTGCTGATCGTCGGCGCCGCGCTGCTGGCACCGTGGCTGGTCGCTGATCCCTACAAAGCCAGCATGCTGCGCCGGCTGCTGCCGATCGGCAGCGAAGGCCATCTGCTGGGCACCGACGAACTCGGGCGCGACATGCTGGCGCGGCTGGTCCATGGCGGCCGGCTGTCGCTGCTGATGGGTGTCGTGCCGGTGCTGGTGGCCTTCGTGCTCGGCACTTCGCTTGGCCTGTTCGCCGGCTACGTGGGCGGGCGCACCAATATGGCGGTGATGCGCACGCTCGACATCTTCTATGCCTTTCCATCGGTGCTGCTGGCGGTCGCGATCGCCGGCGCCATGGGACCGGGCATGGGCAACAGCATGATCGCGCTAACCCTGGTTTTTGTGCCGCAGGTGGTCCGGGTGGCAGAGAGCGTCACCACCCAGGTGCGCAAGCTCGACTATCTGGAGGCGGCGCGCCTGAGCGGCGCCAGCGCCTTCTCGATCGTCCGGGTCCATGTGCTGGGCAACGTGCTGGGACCGGTGTTCGTCTATGCCACCGGCCTGATCAGCGTCAGCATGGTGCTGGCATCGGGCCTGTCGTTCCTGGGCCTGGGCGTCAAGCCACCACAGCCGGAATGGGGCCTGATGCTCAACACGCTGCGCTCGGCCATCTACATCAATCCCTGGATCGCCGCGCTGCCCGGCGTGATGATCTTCGCGACCTCGATTGCCTTCAACCTGCTGGCCGATGGTGTCCGCTCGGCGATGGACCTGCGCCGATGAATTCCGCCCTTGCGAGACAGCAACCCGCCCATGACCGCGGCGGCCCGGCCCAGCCGCTGCTGCTGGTGCGTGAGCTGCGCAAACAGTTCACGCTGGGCGCCGGCCGCAAGGTGCGCGCCGTCGACGGCGTCAGCTTCAGCGTTGCCAAGGGCGAGACCCTGGGCATCGTCGGCGAGTCGGGCTGCGGCAAGTCCACCACGGCGCGTCTGCTGACCCGCCTGATCGAGCCGGACAGCGGCGAAGTGGTGTTCGACGGTGAGGGCGTCGGGCAGTACGGCGGCATGGCGCTGCGGGAATTCCGCCGCAACCTGCAGATGGTGTTCCAGGATTCGTTCGCCTCGCTCAACCCGCGGCTCACGATCCTGGAGTCGATCGCCTACGGGCCGAAAGTGCATGGCGTCCCCCGGACCGAGGCGCTGGCGCAGTCGCGCGCGCTGATGGCGCGGGTCGGCCTGGAGCCCGGCGTGATGGGCGCGCGCTACCCGCACGAGCTGTCCGGCGGCCAGCGGCAGCGCGTCAACATCGCGCGCGCGCTGGCCTTCGAGCCGCGCCTGCTGATCCTGGACGAATCGGTCGCCGCGCTCGACAAGTCGGTGCAGGCCCAGGTGCTGAACCTGCTGCAGGAGCTCAAGGCCGAGCGCGGCCTGACCTACCTGTTCATCTCGCACGACCTCAACGTGGTGCATTACCTGGCCGACCGGGTGATGGTGATGTACCTGGGGCAGGTGGTCGAGATCGCGCCGGTGCAGCCGCTGTACGATCAGCCGCTGCATCCCTACACTGCGGCCCTGTTGTCGGCGCTGCCGTCGATGGATCCGGACCGGCGCAGCGAGCGGCCGCCGCTGGCCGGTGACCCGCCCGACCCGTCCGGCAGCGCCGCGGGCTGCCGCTTCCGCGACCGCTGTGTCCATGCCCATGCGCCGTGCGCCGGTGTCGTGCCGCGGCTGCGCGAGGCGGCGGCCGGCCACTGGGTCGCCTGCCATCTGGATGATCCAGGCGTGGACCGCGCGGAGGCCGCATGAACGCGCCGCTGTTGTCGGTGAAGAACCTCAGCGTGCAGTTCCAGGGTGAGCGCACCGTCGATGCCCTGAGCGACATCAGCTTCGACCTCGGGCATGGCGAGGTGCTTGGCCTGCTGGGCGAGTCGGGTTCCGGCAAGAGCGTGACCCTGCGCACCCTGCTGCGGCTGTACGCGCCGCAGGCGGCCCGCATCAGCGGCCAGGTCCGGCTGGACGGAGAGGATGTGTTCGCGCTCAGGGGCCGGGCGCTGGAGCGTTACCGCGGCGGCGTGGTCTCGATGGTGTTCCAGGAGCCGGGCCTGGCGTTCGACCCGGTCTGCACGATCGGCAGCCAGATCGCCGAATGCGTGCGGGCCCATGAACCGGTGAACCGCGCGGCGGCCCGCCGGCGCGCGCTGGAGATGCTGGAGCGGGTGCAGATGCCGCAGGCGGCGCGCCGGCTCGACGCCTATCCGCACGAGCTGTC